>JAGRNC010000153.1 GCA_020440935.1 Leptospiraceae bacterium
CATTTTAATCGAAGGCTATGGCCTGACCGAAGCGGTAACGGCGAAGTCCGCCAATCCTATGAACGGGTTAAAAAAAGAAAAATCCATTGGAATACCATGGCCCGATACCATCTTTCAGGTTGTGGACGATGAAGGCCGGCCTCTGCCACCCAATGAGCCGGGAGAGATACGAATCCAAAGTCCGGACCTAATGATGGGATACTGGGAGAACCCGGAGGCCACATCGGAATGTATGCGCGATGGTTGGCTGTATACCGGCGACATCGGCTACATGGATTCGGACGGGTACTTTTACATAGTCGATCGAAAAAAGGATCTGATTATTAGCGGCGGATACAACGTATATCCATCGGAAGTAGAAGAAGTAATCTATTCCCACGAAGATGTCCTGGAAGCCTCGGTGATTGGGATTCCAGATGCGAAGAAGGGCGAATCGGTAAAGGCATTCGTAGTTACGGTGTCCGGTTCCCATCTGAACGAGACGGCCTTAAACGAGTACCTTGCGGCCCGACTCATAAAGTACAAATTACCTGCTTCGATTGAGTTCCGCGAATCTTTGCCCAAAAGCCCCATTGGCAAGATTCTGAAAAAGGAATTGGCCCGCGAAGAATTGGATCGGTTACAAAACGCCTGATTGCGCGGCGATCTCGCTGCCATGCAAGAACCCGGGCTCGTGGCGCTATATTTAGTCGACAATTCACCTTGACCTGTAAACCCTAAGACGAGACGTTCGAGCCCAGCACTGCGCTATTTTTAGCCTACCTTTTCGCGCGCAAATAGATTAATCTATTGTCGCCTACTAGATTGTACTATTGCATAAAGGCATGTCGACCATCGAAGATGAGCGAATCCTATTGCACAATCGACTGCTAGAGTTTATCAGTTTTCTCAATCGTCGTGGAGAGTCCAACCGTCAGATTAGTCTACGAATAGGCCGGGCGGATCGGTACATCGATAATTGCATCCAGAAACGTACCGACGTAAGTACTGCAACGCTACAAAAGCTCCATAAAACCTACGGACTCAATTTTATCTGGTATTTCACCGGATGCGGCCCCAGGCGTGTTAACGATGCACTGATTCGAATTTTTCAAAACAGGAAATCTCGATGATCCTTCTAGCAGAACAATCGATCCAGATTGCCAGGTCCATAGAATCCGTTTTTGCATTTGCCGCTAATCTCGAAAACTTTTCCCAATGGTTTCCAGAAGTCGCAGATGTGCGCTCGCCAGACAATCAAGATTATACCGAGCCAGGTGTGGAGTACATCGAAACGGTACACATGCCACTGGGCCCCCCGCGAAAGGTCCGTATCCGTGTCAGGGAATGCGAAGTGGACAACCACTTGATTACAGAAGGCAACCTTATGCCCATTCTTCCCAGAATGGAAATGTATTTTCTCGATAGGGGCGAATACACCGAAGTACAATGGCGCATGTTTGCACGAGGACGGGGAATCTTGTTCCAGAGAATTCTTGCCCCTATTGCCCGGGCAACGATGCAAAAGCGATCGAGGAAAGGTTTGCAGAGGCTTAAAGAGATTCTGGAAGAATAGAATCCAGGGCCATAGAAAACAGGACCTACCTCACAGGGCTCGCCGCAGAGCGCGGCGATTGCGAATCAGGCGCTCAGGGGCGCTTTACTTCCACAACGCCTGATTCGGGAACAGCAATTGTTTCGTTCTTTCCGCGAAAGGACCAGAACAATTCCTCTACCTTGATGCGAGGAAAAAATTTCTGGTAGGCCAGAGTAATCTGCGTTGGAAGCTCCTTACACTGCGCATAGTATTCGACGCGCATTTCGGTTTTTCCCGATTCGTCCCCCGCATTATTGGCAATCTCCTCAACGCTGAGTTCACATTTTGTGGATTCAGGAAAGACTACCATTTCGGCCGCTTTGTCTTCCAGAAGCTTATCCAGTTCTTTTCGATTGGCCGGCACGCCCTCTTTTTGCGCATTGCTGGAAGAATCGGTTTGTGAATCCCCCTGGGGCTCGGGCGGCGTTAGCAGGTCGGCCTCGTAGGCTACAAATACCATGGCTACAGCAGTAGGATTTTGCGGAATGTATTTAAACCTGGCAGGCGCATGCTCGGTAGACTGCTCTTCGGAGCAGAAAAGAAGGGCTGGAACAAGAAGGATTGCGAAAAACCTGGACAATCGAAGGCTTTTCTGGAATAAACGAAGAGCAGACATAGGAATACGGATCGGGACCGGACCGTGCCCGGCAACGAAAAAAGCTTTTGCCGACCGGACATTTTGATGGCCATAATTCCAATAAACATAGATTCAGGATACAGCAGGAAGAAATATGAAGAAAGAATATCATGAAGAGTTCAGCATTAGC
Source organism: Leptospiraceae bacterium (assembly GCA_020440935.1). GTDB lineage: Bacteria > Spirochaetota > Leptospiria > Leptospirales > Leptonemataceae > UBA3465. The sequence goes on from JAGRNC010000153.1 coordinate 2,344, forward strand.
GACATTGCATCGTTGCAGCCCGGGACCATTGTTCGCAGAATGGGGGATGGAAAGGATCAGCAAGGTCGATTTGTTAAACCATCGGATGACGGGCAGGCGATGGTCGTTCTTGAGGTAATCGACTTATCCCAGAATGAATTTCTCTCGGAAGGCGGTATAGTGCGCCCGGGACCATCGGATACCCTTCTAAAACATAAGTTTAACTTTGAAACCAGCGAAAAGGCAGAAGCGGCCTTGCAGGTAGTAAAGAATTGGCCTCTCTACCGGGACCGAGAAGATCTGCAGGGTGCAATCATCGATTTCGTAAAAACCGCCTTCAGCCCCGAACAAATCCTGGAATTGAAAAAGAGCGACGATCTAAAGCCTCTGTTCGTCACCATTCAGCATCGATTCTCCATTGGCCGCCACCAGCCAAAAGTGGATTGGGAGAAAGTCCGCTGGCAGTCTTTTCAGGATGCCCTGGACAGCCTTTACGATGGAAAGCATCTAACTTATGTTGCCTTTGTTCCCACCGATCAGAACCACGATCCGAAATTCTTCAGTATTGGAACAAAGCCTCACGTAGAAACGGTGAAGCAACTGGAACGCGAGGAATTCTATTTTAAACCCACCAATGGTGGCCATATTAAAGTAGTGAGCGCCACCAACGAAAAGCCCAAGCGATTCATTGTGGATGCGGGCTCCAACGAATACGGCGCAGGAGTCAAATCGTCCATCTCTACTGCAGAAGTTATTTGCGATGCACTGGAAGATGCCCATCCCGGCGCGGAATATACCCCGGTAAAAGGCCGGGATGCCTACGGGATTCAACAGAGCTTCTAGACTATAGACGCCGCAGACGCCGCGCAAAGGTTTGCGCGGCTGGCTTACCCGCCTGCGAAGAATGGGCTTCGCAGGCTCGACCAGGTCTGGGTTGGAATCCCCGGAATTCGAATTCCTTAAAACTTGAAAAGTATGCTTTCCGGAATTTCGCTTTCGCCCAGGGGCCCAATCACAATGGACTGAGGATTCGCGGAATCCGTAATACTGTAGATTAAGACTCTGGAAATGGATTTTCCAGCGGGAATGATTTCTGTTTCTTTGATGGGAGATTTTCCGTCTTCCTGAAGAACGCGAAATGGATCCTGGCTGGCAGTTCCGGCCTTGAGCAGCACCTTTGTATGATCCCACTTAATTGGCTTGCTCTGCTGATTTGTGAGGTTTAGAAATACCCATACAAATCGATCGCCTTCCTTTTGCGGTTGATACCGGTAGGAGCCTTCGAAATACTCGTTTGGACCCAGATTTATGCGCGTAATTTGCGCCATCCATTGCTGGTCCTGCTTCATAATCTGCCAGGCGCCATCGCCTCCGCAGGAGATCAGAGCAAAAATAATGGAAAATAGAAAAGTCGACCGTCTCATCGCCTCATAGCAACCCATCTTTATTACATATGAATGACATTCTGGATACAGCGACCCTTCCACCGCTTAAGCTGAAGAAAGGAAAGGAAGCCCCTTTTATTCGAAATCATCCCTGGCTATTCTCCGGAGCCCTGGAGGATCCAGCCTCCGATGCGCGGCCGGGCCTGCGTTCGCTGGAAATCCAGGGCAAGATTTCTGCCTGGGTAATGTATAACCCGGCTGTGAGTCTCTGCGCTCGACTTCTGCCTCGCACGGCGCACCTCGATCTAAGCCAGGCAGACACTTTGCGCTATTACCTGGACGATCGGTTGCGCAGCGCCATCGAGCTTCGACGTCGATTATTTACCGACTACTTCAGACAGCAGGAGGCCAGGGGCCCCATTACATCGGGATTCAGACTGATCAACGCAGAAGGCGATGGGCTGCCCGGTATCATCCTGGATTACTACGACGGCCTGATCGTCGCTCAGGTTAGCACGGCGGTGGCCGAAATGCTGTGGCCTTTGATTCGCAAGTCTTTGCTGGACCTGAGCGCGGAGTTTCCTGCCCCCTTGCGCATCCTGGAACGGTCTGATGGCGCATTTCGAAGAGCGGAGAACCTGCCGGCGCGACGTCAATGGTTCACCGAGGAAATCCAGGAGGCCTGGTTTCTTGAAAATGGAATCAAAATGCTCTGCGACCTGGAAGGCCAGAAAACGGGATTCTTCCTGGATATGCGAAACATGCGCGAGTTGCTCGGACAGGTTGCGTTGGATGCGGACGTTCTGAATCTGTACAGCTATACCGGCGCCTTCGGATTGCATTGTTTGAAGGGCGGCGCCAGGCGGGTTGTTCAAGTGGATCGATCGTCCCGGGCTCTGGAGCTTGCCCGGAGCATGGCGGATGCCAATGAACTGGTATCGGAATATCATTCGGTGGACGTGGATGAATACCTGAAGAATGAATCGCAGCAATTTGACATTGTGATTTCCGATCCGCCGGCCTTTGCAAAGAAGAAAGGAGATGTAAAATCCGCCGCGCGAGCATACCGCGAATTGAATCGAAGAGCGCTGGAGCGCACTGTGCCCGGCGGAATGCTTCTAACCTGCTCCTGTTCCCATTTCATTACTGAAGATCATTTTGCTTCGCTGGTAATGGAAGCGGCCACTCTGGCCGGACGCCAGTCACAGATCTTAAGCCACCATCGCCCTGCCCTTTGCCACCCGGTGGCGTTACCCCATCGGGAAGGCAGCTACCTGAAAAGCCTACTACTGCGGGTATATTAGAAGGATTTCAAAATCTCCGGTCTGGACCTCGGCTGCGATTTGGCAGCCAATTAGTATCGCCCATTAAATAGGCAGAATGCTTCATTCAAAACAACATATCCGAATCGGATCGGCGGAATCCTGAATTACGTCTCCAGGAAGACCAGGCACAATATTTGCAATTTGATCGGTGCACAAATAGGTGCGGAAAAGCCCGGCACAAAACGGCGGCCAAAGTTCTAGAGAGAGCTAAGGCACCGAGAGTAATAACCGGATTGAAGCGCCAGGAACGGAACAGAAAAAACAAGAACGGAAGATAAGGCAGGTTATCATGATAGATGTTAAATATGGGAAGCGAAAAGTAGTGAACTACCGGGGCGCCCGGATGGTTGTGGGCGGACTTACGGCCAAAAACAAGATCGACATTCTCCTCTATATTAGCCGCGAATTTGCACAGATCAATAGCCAGAACGAACTGTTCGAAAGGGTAATGACGCTTTGCGAAGAGATCTTTGAGGTAGACAATATTCATTTGCGGCTCTGGAACGAGCAGAAGCAAAAGATTATGCCAGTGAAGTACATGGTAGATTCGGAGCCTCCGGCACGACCGCTGGATTCCGGAGAAGGCTTCAGCGGTACAGTATTTGCGCGCAGAAAATCTATGCTGGAAGAAGACCTGGGTCGCCATCCGGAAATGATCGACCAGGGAGAAAAGACTCAGTGCGTGGTATGCGTTCCGGTAATGTATCGCGATCAGGTTCTTGGAACTCTATCCATAGAGAAACACATTCCATACTTCTATCGCATGGATGACCTGGAGATTCTGGAGGCCATGGCCTCGCAACTTGGTCTGGCGCTCAACGAAGTGGAATTAGTGGAAGGATTGATGGAGGCCCGAAGCCGCATCGAAAGCGACCTTCGCATGGGTCGCAATGTCCAGAGCCACATTATCCCCCGTCGAATTGATCCCTGGAATGGTGTGCACTTTTACTATCATTACGAACCGATGGTAGAAGTTAGTGGTGACTATTTCAATGTGATCCGGCAGGGAAATACTATGACCGCAATCATCGCGGACGTATCCGGCCACGGAGTGCCTGCAGCCCTGGTAACCATGGCGCTGCACCATCATTTTCAACAGTTGGCCACGATTAACATTAGCCTGCCGGAACTGGTAGAAGAGCTAAACCGACAGATCCAGCCCAACCTTCCGGACGGAACGTATTTTACGGCTCAGATCTTGCGGGTTTATCAGGACCACTCATTTAGTTTCGTAAATGCAGGTCATCATAAGCTCCTGCACTTCGATTATGGCACCGAAACCTACGA
>JAGRNC010000154.1 GCA_020440935.1 Leptospiraceae bacterium
CACTGGTCACAACACCCCTACTTCTTTTATTGGCTCGGGGACGATCCAGCCACTCTATTAGTCCGAAAGGAAATTGTACGATAGACAACATTGGAGTTGCCAGCAATCGACCCGTACCAACTGATCTACGTCGGAGACTCACAACATGCGCACAAATACCCTGATTGCATACACCACAGTACTATTCCTTGCACTCTGTAGCGGACCGGACCAGGGACCAGAAGCAAAACCGTCGAGTAATGCCGAAGAAGCGCCGGATGCCACAGAGGTACACATTCAATCGGTGCGCCGCGTATATGGAGAAGCCATGAAGGCGCCGCTAAGTAAAATCGAATTCGAATGCGAGGAGGAGCCATACCTGGGCGAAATCCAGATGCGAAAGAAAGACGGCAAACTGATCTGGATTAGCTACTCGGGAGGCTACGAACATGGAGCCACAACGTACGAAGCGTTGATCGACAACGGAGAGGTGATCTTTGCGATGAAAGAGGAAAGCTCCTGGAATTTTGACATCGATCATCCCGCAGGCGATGATGGTGTAGGTTTTACGGTGGATAGCGCGGTCCAGGATCGCTACTATTTCATGGATGGCGAGGTACTTCGCGCCCTGCGAAAGGAAGCCGAGGCAAAATCCTTTAAGAAAGAGACTCTCGATAAGAAGCTAAATGCCGCTCCCAATCGCCCGAATCCTTCTCCGGAGGGCCCGGAAGTGCTTTCCAAAGTCAATGCACTGCTCCGGGCACTCAAAGAAAACAATCTGAAATCTACCTATTGCGGCCTGTAGAATGTGAATTCCCTGGCGGGCGTACTATTTATCTGCGGTCTGGGCGCCAGCCTCTATGGCGCCGTCGGGATTCTGGCGATAAAGCCGCGAAGCCGGGCTCAATTCTTCGCCGCAGTTCTCCTTTTGTTGGCTGCTATCGGAATGATCCCGCCATATATTTTCACTATTAATCCTAAGACATTCTTGGAAAGCCAGTCCTTGATTTCTATCCTGGTGTGGACGCAGTACCTTCTTGGTCCAACATTGCTGACCTACGTCATTAGTCTGCCCGAACCGACTCTATCCGGTCGCTGGCCAACTCTTCCCCCGCAGACTCGCATTCCCAGAATTGTTTTTATCTTTTACTGGTTAGTGCCGGCTGCAGCGCTACTGTTCCTTCCGGTATTGCTCTTTCCATTCTCGAAGGTTCATTTTCCGTTCGCAGAATTTCTGCATTGGTATGCGGCCGGAAGCGTTCTATCGCTATTTATCATGTCGAGCCATTCTCTGCGTCTTACCTATCGAAATACCGGAAAAGAAAGTCCAGTGACCCGCAAGCCCCTGACAAACCCTTTGTCTCTGTTTCTACTGCTACTGAGCGCAGATTTACTGATTGTATTAATCGGAATGAACGTGTATCCAATGGCGGCGCAAGCCGGGAATTTGTTTGCCGTCATTCTGATTATCGGATTCGGCTTGTTGCTGCAGCGCCGTCCCACCATGATCGGGATCCGACATATTCCGTTCAATTCGCAGGTGCGCCGGGAATTCGTCTCCAACGAAATGGAGGAGCGCCTCGATAGCTTTATGGTTCAGGAGCAGCCCTACCTCGATGAAGACCTTTCGCGCGCCCGGCTGGCCCAAATGCTCGAAGTATCGGAGAAGACGCTCACAGCAATCATACATGATCGGAAAGGAATGAATTTCAACAATTACCTTAATCACCTCCGAATTAAGGAAGCCCGCCGATTGCTAAGCGAAATACCCAACCGATCCATTCTAAACGTTACCTATGCTTGTGGCTTCAATTCCAGGTCTGCGTTTTACGAAGCCTTTAAAAGAGAGACCGGCCTTTCGCCTGGTGAGTATCGCAGGGCCCGGACAGAATAGCCGGCGCGTTAGCTATCTTCCGTCCAAAAAACTGTCCAGAATCCGGCATCCGGACGACAATCCGCGGCTGCCGTGGCATTCTGATAGCATGCGAATACAATTATTTGAATTCACCGACCTAGCCTGGTACCCAGGCTTTCTGAAACGACCCATTCAGGAATACCTGGATTTCGTTTCCATGAAATTCGACATCTTCGCTCCGGTACTACCACTGTTGGAACAGGCGCTCAATGAGAGCGGACAAGACCGAGTCGTCGATCTGGGTTCTGGCGCTGGCGGTGGGTTGCTGCCGTTCTGGAAATCATTGAAAGAAAAACGCCCCGACCTTAGCATCGTATTGAGCGATAAATTCCCGGTGTCCGTAGGCGCAGAATTCGACGATGATGGTATCGAATACTGGAAAGAATCTGTGGATGCATGCGAAGTCCCCGATGCGATCGACGGTTACCGCACCCTGTTTACCGTTGCCCACCATTTTCCACCCGCGCAACTTAAGAGCGTCCTGCAAAATGCTCGAGATCGGCGCAAGCCTATCGCCATTTTCGAACCCACGCAGAGGAAATTTGCTCAGATTGTGGGGATGCTGTTCATCGTACCACTTCTTGCATTGGTTACGATGGTCCGAATCCGCCCCCGGAGTCTCTCCAGGATTTTCTTTACCTATTTCGTGCCTATCATTCCTGTCACAATACTCTGGGATGGCCTGGTTTCCGTTTTGCGATCCTATCACCCCAGGGAACTCCTGGCCCTCGCCGCGGCCACCAGTGGCCCCGGCTATGATTGGCAGGCAGGGCTGGCCACAGGAACTCGAAGTCGAATTACATACCTAATCGGACGGCCGGAATCTGATTAACGATTCTGGTCTGCGCACAAGAACCGATGGACTTCTTGAATCCAGGGCAAACCCGCTAAATCCTGGTTGTCAACCCGCCGAACTTGCTTACAATGGGGGCCCTGTCGCTATGGATGCTCAATTTTTAAATACTAGAATCGTAAAGGCTTTTCGTCATGTGGCCCCCCTGGAACTGCCAGAGCAACCCGTACATGCTATCAAAGGATTGAGCGAGCATGATGGCGAACTACTGTACGAATCATTCTGGGTGAAAACCATTCGCGATCTTGCGGATCTGAAGTTTGTGCACTGGGCTCAGGAAATCTGCGCCCTGCGCGACGTGCCGCAGGAGAAAATCGACATGAGCGGTTTTCGCGACAAACTAAACAAAGCATACGAGCAGACTTCCATCAAGGTGCTGATGAAGTCCCCGGTCCACGTGCTGCAGGGATTGAGCGAAGGCGATGCCGATCGATTGGAAGAAGCGTTCCGCATTCACTCGGTAAAAGATCTGGCCAATCTCAAATTTGCCCGATACGCTCAAGAGATCTGCGGGGAAGCATACAAAGATTTAAGCGCCCCTATTCGAAAGCCCGGAAATCATGGGGTATCAAAACGAACCGCAAAATCCGGTAGTCGGTTCACAGCGCTACTGCTGCTGCTCGGCACAGTGCTGGTAATCTGTATTATTTCTTTCTTTTGGCCATTTGGCCTGAGCTGGCTGGAAAAGAAAAATCCAGCGGCGAATTCTCCAGATTCTTCCACAGCCCGGCAAACCGAATCCGCCGATGACCATTCTTCAGATCGTTCGAATCCGAGCGACCTGGCGGATCCGGCGGACCAGACGGAATCGGAGGTAGAAAGGAACGGCCAGGATTCAGCGGATTCTGCCAACTCCAATCCATCGGCCGACCCAAATTCGGAAGAAAGGTTGAATGGAGACGGCACTGAGTACCATGTTCAGGCCGGGGATACGCTCAGCGATATCAGCAAGCGGCTTTTTGGAACAACCAAACGATGGCCCGAGATTTACGAACTGAATCGTGCCCAGCTCAAGGATCCAGGAAAGATCTATCCCGGGACTACTCTTCGAATTCCAGCGAGGTAGGCAACGATTTCGGTTCCCTTCCCTTTGAGCTGTAGCCTGTATCTTCGCGAAGGGGCCGTCCGAAGGGTTAGAGCGTCGCGAAATTCTTGCGAGTACAGGATTCCAGAGGCGGGACAGACCGATTGCAGGCGCGATGCCGTATTGATTACATCGCCAATCAACGTCTGTTCTTTGCGTACGTAGTTGCCCACGGTTCCGGAAATGGCCGAACCAGCATGCAAACCAATGCGAAATTCGAGCTTCTGGTCTATAGGCTGCTTTTCGGAAATCTCTCGGGATTGTTGCTGTATTTCCAGAGCAGATCGAAAACCAGCGTCCGCATCATCAAAGGTAGCGAGAATGGCATCACCGATGAACTTATTGATATCTCCGCCATTATGAAAAATAGTAGCGATGAAGGAATCGTAGTACCGATTCAACGTTTCTAGAACCTGGTCGGGTTCATTCTTCTCGGAATAGCTGGTAAAGCCCTTCGCATCCATGAAAAGCACATAGGCCGGAATGCGTTCGTCTTCAATGGAAAATGATTCCGGCCCCTGGGTGCCCTGCAATCGACTCCAGGTATTGGATGGAAGGTAGGTTTTCAGGATGTTTTCAAAAAGAATTGTACGTTCGGCGGTATTGGCCAGATCGTACATCACAGCATCTTTCTCCAGCATATCCATGAGCACCCGGGCCAGAGACCGCAGCTGAAAGCATTGTTCTTCGCTGAGCCCATGCACTTCGGTATCGATTACGCAAAGAGTCCCCACGGGCATACCCTCGCTGGAAACCAGCTGGAATCCCGAATAGGAACCAATGTGGGGATCTCCAGTGACCAGCGGATTATCCGCAAATCGCGCATCTGCCCGCACATCGGGCACAAGCAAAGGCTCGTCTTGATTAATTGCATGGGCGCAAAAGGAAACGCGTCGCGGAGTTTCCGATTCGTCCAGGCCCAGGGAGGATTTGAACCACTGCCGATTGGAGTCTACAAGCGAAATCAGAGCAATGGGAGTCCCCGCAATGCTTGCTGCAATTTCAGTGAGCCGATCGTATCGCTGGTCCCGATCGGTATCGAGAATGCGCAGGCGAACCAGCGCCTGCATCCTTAGAGATTCGTTGGAGGGTATATCGGGTGCTTGCATCGACAACTATGGAATGTCTTGGAATTGCTATTAATAGACGAGCAGGTCCACCGATTTTTCGCCAATTTCCGTCTCCCTTTGGACGAATTTCAAACCAGCATTTCTGTTCCAGAGTTTAGACAGGAAAGAAATAGCAAAAGCATGAATCGTCCGGGAAAGCGGGTTTTTGATGGTCGATTGTTTGCTTCCCAGAACTTTCAGCGATGCTACCCACTTCGCACGCTCAATGAGCGATGGAAGTGGGTGCTTTACGAGTTCTAGAGAGCGGCCAGAATGTCGTTGAACTTCTTGCTGGGACGCATGGCTTTCTCCGCCAGATTAAAGTCGGGCTTAAAATATCCGCCAATATCGATTTGGGATCCCTGCGCTGCATTCAAATCCTGGACGATAGACGCTTCATTCTCGGATAGCTGTTTCGCAATCGGCGCAAATCGCTCCTTTAGCTTTGGATGGTCCGATTCGGCCAGAGCCTGAGCCCAGTACAGCGCCAGGTAAAAGTGACTTCCGCGATTATCGATCTCGTTCACCTTACGCGATGGGGTTCGATCGTTTTCCAGATATTGTCCAATGGCTTTATCCAGAGTGTTTGCCAGAACCTGCGCCGCGTCGTTTTTATAGTTAACGGCCACATGCTCAAAGGAAGCCACTAGAGCACAAAATTCGCCCAGCGAATCCCAGCGAAGATGACCTTCGCTCAAGAACTGCTCCACATGTTTTGGCGCGGACCCGCCCGCTCCGGTTTCAAACAGGCCGCCACCATTCAAAAGGGGCACGATTGAGAGCATTCTTGCGCTGGTGCCAAGTTCGAGAATGGGAAACAGGTCCGTAAGGTAGTCGCGCAGTACGTTTCCGGTTACAGAAATTACATCGCGGCCGTTTCGAACATGGCCGCAGGTGAACACCATGGCTTCCTGCGGGCTTAGAATGCGGATATCCAGTCCACTGGCATCGTGTTCCTTAAGATAAGCGTTCACTTTCTCGATCAGCTGCGCATCGTGGGCGCGGTTGGAATCCAGCCAGAATACGGCCGGGCTGCCGGTGGCTCGAGCACGGTTCACGGCCAGCTTGACCCAATCCTTGATCGGCTCGTCTTTCACCTGGCACATCCGAAAAATGTCGCCTGACTCCACCTTCTGTTCCAGGAGCACCGCTCCGCTCGCGTCCACTACTCGAATGGAACCGGATCCTTTGGCTTCAAAAGTCTTGTCGTGCGAACCGTACTCTTCGGCTTTTTGCGCCATCAGACCGACGTTCGCAACACTGCCCATGGTAGCTGGATCAAATTGGCCGTTTTTCTGGCAATCCTCAATAATTGCCTGATACATGGTGGCATACGAACGATCCGGAATAACAGCCATGGTTTCCTGTAATTCG
>JAGRNC010000155.1 GCA_020440935.1 Leptospiraceae bacterium
CACCTGCCGAAGCGATACAGGCTGCGCCGAGTTCGCTCATGGGAGCTGCATAAGCGGGTTCATTGGATCCGGTCTTGATCATCTTTGCAATGCTATGCGCCACTGCATTGCCCATCACCGCTGAGGGCATACCAGTGCGTGGAGGAGTGGGAAAGATTGGCGTACCGCGTGGGCTGCTTCGCGGGCGGGCGATGGCATGCGGCGGCGCGAATGCAATTCCAACGGCAAATACATTCGAATAATCGGGATTCTGGTAAGTCCGGGGCCAGTCGGAGGGCTTCCATTGTTCCCAGGGTTTTGGGCTATAATCGGCATCTACTTTCATGAATCCGTTTGGAGCGAACAATCGTTCTGTAATGTTTTTGCCGCGAGCATCGAATGCCTGTAAAGGAACGCCACTAAAAGGCGGAAGCAACATCGCAAAATCGAACTTCTGATGCAGATGTTCTCCATGCAGGTTTTCATAATGCACACCGTCCTTTTCAACGGCGGATGGCGCGGCCTGGATGGTCCAGCCGATGCCTCGCTCAGCAAAGAGCGATTCTGCAAATGTGCGCGCATGCACCACGTAGCCCCCGCGACGGATATTCAGGCCTCCCATGCCAAAATCGCCCAGGGCTTCTTCATTACTCATCCAGCGGATTTCCGCGCGGTCGCGCACGCCGCGATGCTGCAGTTCATGTTCTAGATTGAGTATGTATTCGAAGGCTGCACCCTGACACGTGCAGGTGCCATGCCCGGTGCCCACCAGAAATGTGCGCTTTTCGCCGCGCTTCATTCGCTCCACCTCTTCGTCGAGAGCCCGGGCGGTAGAGGCTGCATGGTCGAATGTGCACACCGAATGAGTGTTTTCGTCGGGTCCCAGCCCGGGGGTGGCTTCAAACTTAAGTTTTGGTCCGGTAGCATTTACCAGATAATCGTATTGTAGCTTCTGCTTTCGCTGGTCTACGGGTCTTCCGTCCGTGTATTCTACTTCGATAAAGGGGCCCGCGCTTCCATCCCCTTCGGGAAAAATGGAAATTGCTTTTGCCTGGTGATAGATGATGCCCAGTTTTTCGTAAACCGGCTTGAGTTCGAAGGTAACCTGTCTGGGTTCCATAACTCCTACGCCCACCCAGATGTTGGAGGGAATCCAGTTCCATTTCGAGTTTGGCGTTACTACAAGAACGTCGTGCTTCTTCCCCAGTAGCCTGCGAAGCATCATCGCGGTGGTGTGCCCGGAAATGCCGCCGCCCATTACTATGACTTTTGCCATGATTTCCCCCTCTGCCTGTGTATAGGGCAGGGGGGTATCTGTCATACAAATTCCGGATCAGACGTCAGACGAACGGTGCATTCCTGTGGCGATTGAGAATGGGAATCAAATCGTCTTCGCAACTCATTCCGGAAGAGGCGTTCAGGAGCGGTGACTTTTGTTCACCAATGCTACTCTCCTTGCCTCATCCGACTATGCCCGCAAGAGTACCTTCATGGTCCCGGCCCCCTTCAAGACGGAGCCGCGACCGCACGAAAGGAAAAATCAGAGAAGTCCTGCAGCGTCGATGGACTGCGAAACGTTTCCATATTCTTAATTTGCGACGTTCCAATACAGCCATTCTGCGCAAAGTAAACATGCGAGCCCCGGGCATCCGCCCATTCCCAGTCGGGCTGCGCGATTTCGGCTCCGCTCTTTTCGTTCATCAGAATATGCTCATCCCAGTAACAACCGCGACCTTCCGGTGGTCCTACCTGGGCGTGGGCGATTTTTCGCAGCTTCCATCCCCGCTGAAGCGGTTTTTCGAATACAGTGATGTCATGTGCATTGTCCACCCGGGACCGCCATTCCAGCAAATTCCAGCCATCACGTATCAAGCGCGGGTAGTAGATTCCTGTGTCCTCCGATCCATAATACTGATCGAGGGGAAAGTCGGTGCATAGTTCCACTTCACTGGACATTCGCATGGCTCTTTTTCCGGAGTAGTAGCGATCATTCAGCCAGAATTTGCGGCGATCCAGAAACAGCCCTCCGCCTTCCCAGCAATCACCTTTGCGAAATAAAGAAATCGCCTTAAGCCAGGGAGGCTTTGAAATGGCAGTCCAGGAACCCCCGGTTTCCGATTTCCAGCGACCATTCATGGCAAAGTAGATCAGATACTGCCCATCGGGCGACAAATCGCTTCTTCGTTCGTAAATGCGCCCTTTTAGCCACTGGCCTTCTTCAAAGGAATTGTCTTTTAAATTCCAGCGAAACAGACCAACTCGTTTGGACGGGCCCCTGCGAAAGACGATAGCAGTGTTTGCATCGCGAGCAAGAATTGCATGCAGCCGCGGTGCGAAGCTTTCTTTTTCCATGTTACATCCTCCATCTTAGCTAAATTCAAATCGGGGAGTTTTCATGTGCCATCGATCTTCGCCGCGAAGCGAAATCGGTCAAGAGCTAGGCAACGAATTTTCTTTGAGCGGTGGGATTTTTTCGACCAACTATCGAATACCAGGATACCGTCTATCCTTTAATAGGGTCCAGTTGCCGCATTACTTTTCTGAAATAGACGCTGACCTTTAAGTCTGCATTGGCGCCAGTTTGTCCGGATTTGCTTGCCACCGAATTTCATGACATCCATGCTGCACTGTGAATCTCCTGGGTCTGCCGCGTCTGAACAGAGTACTGCTTTCTTCTATTATATTCATACCTCCCTTAATCGCAGGTTGCAGCTCCGATGGACCCAGTCTCTGGTCGCATGCGACATCACCGTCGCCCATGACTTTCGACCTCGGTTGGGAATTTGCTCCGGCCAAAAGCCTGAGCCAGCCCCCTGAAAGCGGCTGGAAGACCACCGCCGATGCTCGCCCATCGGTACCTCTGGAGATAAAGCCCTGGATTCTGAACGGCTGGAAAGAAAAGACTGTATGGTTTCGCTCCCCGGTTATTCCCGATCTGCCTTACGAAAATCCGGTGCTCTACAGTCCGCTTGTGAACCAGAGCATTCGCATCTATCTGCAAAGCCCGGATGGAAACTTGAATGAAATCTACAACTTTGGAAGACCGGAACTGGGAAAGAATGGCTATGCCGGTTGGCCGAATCATCTGATCGATCTTCCTGCCTACGCGACTGGTTGTCGCATTTATGCGCTGGTTTACTCGGAGACGATCTCTGCATCGCTGGCCCCCGCATCGGCGCTTACTATAGGCGAACGATCTGAACGTATCCAGTCCATTCTACGCAGAGATCTAGCGCGCGTTAGCCTTGGTTTTCTATTCTTTGTGGTGGGATCATTTTGCATTGTCTTATTTTTGCGAAACCTGAGCCAATCGCTACTTGGCGCATTTGGCCTTTTCGCGCTCGCATCGGGCATTTATGTCGTCAGCAATCGAACGCTGGAATTGCAGCATTTGCTATATTATAACCCTCGATTCTGGATGGATCTGGAGCACATTTCTATTTTCTTGATGCCGCCTACCTTTGGCCTCTTTCTGATTCAAGTGCTTCCAGGCTCCAGGGTGCTGCGACCAATCGCGGCTGTTCTTCTGGGATACGCGATCCTCGGCTTTGTGGCCCACGGATTCGGAGTGCTCTGGTATGACCTCTTATATCCTTTTTTCTATCTTACCTTGCTTGCGGCACTGACCATCGCTGTTGTAATCCTGCGCCATGCGTTGGGCGGAAGCAATGAGGCCCGCATCATTCTGATTGGCCTGGGTTTTTTTCTGGGAACGGCCATCTACGACATGCTCGGAGCGCTGGCTCTTATCTACTGGCCTTTCCAGGCGGTCACCTGGGGCTTTATGGGATTTCAGGTAGCGCTGGGAAGCATCCTGTATCTGCGCTATTCCGATACACACCGACAGCTCGCAGCGTACTCCCAGAACCTGGAGAAGATGGTAGAAAAGCGCACCGAGGATCTGGATCGAAGTTTGCGCGAAGTGCGAAAGCTAAAGGAAAAGCAGGACGGAGACTACTTCCTGATTTCGTTGCTGATGCATCCGCTGCGTCCTCGTGATTTGATCGTCGGAGATTCCAGGGTTGTCATGGATCTACGGCAGAAAAAGCAATTTGAGTATCGTGGAAGAAAGTCTTCTATAGGCGGTGACGTTTGTCTTGCCCGCGAACTCGAATTGCAGGACCGTAAATACGTCGCCTTTCTCAATGGCGATGCTATGGGTAAGTCCATGCAAGGAGCGGGTGGCGCCGTTGTGCTGGGCACTGCATTCGGTTCGCTCATAGAACGGGCCCGGAATTCTGCATCGGACCGCAATCGCCGACCGGAAACATTTCTGCGGGATTCCTTTCGAGAATTGAATCGAGTCTTTCTCGCATTTGAAGGAAGCATGTTAACCACAATGTTACTTGGCGTTCTGGACGTGGAAAGCGGGCAGTTGCACTTTATTAATTGCGAACATCCCATGGCAGCCATTCTGCGAAATAAAGAGGCGGTCTATCCGCCCCAGGAATTGACCACTAAACTTGGTCTTGCGGAGCCTTCGGCCGAACCGGTGGTCAACCAACTGCAGTTGCAACCCGGCGATGCCTTTTGCGTCGGCTCGGATGGAAAGGATGACGTATTTGTAATTGATGCCGAGGGTGAAGAAGTGCGAAACCAGGACGATGGTTTATTCTTGCGATTACTCATGGAGCATGGAGCGGAGCCCTCCCGAATGCTGGATGCCATTGAACAGAGCGGAGAGGTCACCGATGATCTCTCGCTCCTATCCGTACTGTTCCATTGATCTTCGCTTCCCGGGCCTAAGATCCAGAATCGAATGTATTCTCCACTGTATGCTGCAGGCAGGGCGCGATCTGCAGACCCCAGTTTCATCGGCTGTAGCTCCCTTACGATTTTGCCAGCGGAGTAACCTTGCTCGTGCAATAGGGGCATCGCCGGGCTTCGGTAGAAATCGATAGTGTGCATTCCGGGCAAGGCCTGGCAGTGCTTACTGGATCTTCTTTCTTTCGTGCTGCATTTAGAGCCCGAACGACAAAGAAAAGCGCAATGGCTACCAGCAAAAACCCAATCACTGCATTTAGAAAGAGCCCAATATTAACAGTAACTGCGCCGGCCTGCTTTGCGGCCTCCAGCGTTGCATACGGAGCAGGCGCCGTACCTTCTTTCAAAGTGAAAAATAGATTGGTAAAATCAAAGCCTCCCAGGGCCAGTCCGAGCGGAGGCATCAAAATGTCGGTTACCAGACTCTTTACGATTGTACCGAAGGCCGCTCCGATGATAATACCGATCGCCATCTCCACGGCATTGCCCTTTAATGCAAAATCCTTGAATTCCTTTAGCATTTACCGTTCCTCCTCTCCATTCGTGCCATAAACCGGGCCTTCTATTTCTAATAGAATTGGCACATTGTCCTGGGTTTACTACATTGACCAGGTGCTTCGATTATTTCAGTATCTTCGCTCCTACAGCGGTCGGTTGACCTTTTCCGTAAGCTCCAGCGTAGCAAACAAAATTCTAGATCTGATGCCCCCGCTGCTTGTGGGCTGGGTCATTGATTCATTGCAGGGAAATCCTCCAGCCTGGATCCCGCCAGGGGATGCATTTCAGCGGGCTGCCTTTCTGGCCATCCTGGCTGTCCTGATCTTCTTCTTTGAAAGCCTCTTTCAATGGATGTATCAGTATGGCTTTCTGACTCTTGCTCAGAATCTACAGCATTCCCTGCGCATCGATGCCTACGAAAATCTGCAGAAGCGCGAAATTGCATTTTTCGAGAACCATCGTGTGGGCGAAACTATGGCTATCCTGAATGACGATGTGAATCAGCTGGAACGCTTCCTGAACAATGGCTTTAACGAGCTTGTGCAACTGGCTACGCTATTTGTCTTTGCAGGCGCAGTATTGTTCTCTATTTCCTGGCAGCTGGCGCTGGTGGGACTGACCCCCATCCCGATTATTATTGGCGGCAGCCTGTACTATCAGCGAATCATATCGCCGCGGTACCGCAGCATTCGCGAAGCCGTCGCCCGACTGAGTAGCCGTCTGGAGAACAATTTAAGCGGCATTCTGGTTATTAAGAGTTTTACCGCCGAGAAGTTCGAATCCGATCGGTTGCGCAATGCTTCCGAGGACTACAGGAAAGCAAACTTTGAGGCAATCAAGTTTAGCGCATTGTATGTTCCGGTAATCCGAATGGCTGTTGCAATTGGATTTGGCGGTGTTCTCTTGTTGGGCAGCTACTGGATTCTGGATGGCTCCGGCATCCTCACCGTCGGCGAACTGGTGCTATTCTCGATGATGGTTCAGCGCCTTCTCTGGCCACTCACCCAGATGGGACGCACCTTCGACGAATACGAAAGGGCTGCCGTGTCGGCAAAGCGAGTGTTTGGCATG
>JAGRNC010000156.1 GCA_020440935.1 Leptospiraceae bacterium
TTGCTCAAGGATTCCGGCAGAAATGCGATCTTTCAGGCCAGGAATCTGTACTTTCGCGCGCTGTTAATGAATGAGCTACAGACCCTGGCCAGCGAAAATGCGAAACGAGCCAATGATCGATGGAAAGAAGCCCAGAGCCAGTATCGCGCCGGAACGATCTCGAAAGTTGAATTACTCAAATCGGAAGCCGAACAGTCCGGGGCCGAACTGGCGGCCACTCGCGCAAAGGATGACTTTGAGGCTTCCTTAAACGAGCTAAAACTTAGCCTGGGAATGGATCATGGCGCCAGCGTTCGCCTGGTAGGTCGATTGCAAGTGCAGCGCTTTCCAGAGGTGGACATAGCTTCCCTGCGCGCGGCAACGCCCAGTTACGCGAATGCCGAGGCAGCCAGTTTGCAGGCAAAACAAGCGCGTATGGGCGTAGACATGGCCGAGGCTGAATACTGGCCCGTACTTTCGGCAGGACTTTCGTACGACTACAAGAACCCCTACCTGGGACAGGACAAGTTTGGAAGCGGTTATGGAGTGTTCTTCCAGGCGACCATGCCTCTATTCGATGGAGGCAAGCGAAGCAGCGAAGTAGAACAGGCCAGACTCAAGGCAGAGAATGCGGAGATGATTGCCAAAGACATCTACGAGCAGCTGGAGAATCAGCGGGCCCTTCTGGAAGACCGCATCGATAGTCTGTCGCGCAGCCTCCTGGTGCGAGAAAAGAGCATTCGCACAGCACGCGCTGCAAGAGATGCCATGGCCGTGGCGGCTCGGAATGGCGCGGCCACAACATCCGATCTGGCCGAAAGCGAGTTAACCCTGTTCCAGATGAATGTAGAGCAGTCCAACGCCATCGCCCAGTTACTCATCGCATTATCCGGCTGGGAAAGACTTACCGGGCAATCCAGCAACACACTGACGCAATGGAAAGAAGGAGCTCTACAATGAAACAACATCGAACAATTAGATTCTACCAGATCCTAATGCTGACCTTCCTATTCCCGATGGCCGTGGCTCAATGCTCGGACGGCCAGAAATCGATTTCTGGTTCGGGCACTATAGAAGTAGATGAAATCCGCATCGCCCCGCTCCTTCCGGCACGAATACAGGAAATGAAAGTCGGCGAAGGAGATCATGTAAGCACAGGACAGACTCTCGTCCTATTATCCAGCGACGAAGTACGGGCCGCCGTAAGTATGACCAGCGCCGGAGTAGAAGCGGCCGCACAAAATGTGCAACAAGCCGAAGCATCCTATCGAAATGCCAGTCGCGATTTGCAGCGGGCAAAGGAACTTTTTCAGGCGGGCAGCATTCCTGCCCAGAAACTGGACGGCGCGCGCACCCGAGCGGACGTGGCCCGGGCAGCTTTACAGGCCGCAAGAGCTCAAATGAAACAGGTTAACGCGGGACTCAGCCAGGCTCGCAGCCGACTGGACGAGACCACTCTGCTTTCGCCTATCGATGGCGTGGTGCTACGAAAGAACTTTCTCGTGGGAGAGGTAGTAATGCCCGGATCGGCTGTACTGACATTGGCTAACCTCAATCAGGCATACCTTAAGATCTATGTTCCAGAAGCGGAGCTAACAAATATACAAATTGGTCAGAAAGCACGCATTTCGGTGGACGGATTGGATCAGCCCGTGCCGGCACATGTCTCCTATATTGCAAATGAAGCAGAATTTACGCCCAAGAACGTGCAGACCAAAGATGCGCGTACGCGATTGGTTTTCGAAGTAAAACTTTCCGTAAACAATGCGAACGGCCAGTTAAAGCCGGGAATGCCCGCGGACGGCGAAATTCTTTATGACTCCCATCCGGCGAACAAGAATTCCGATGACTGAAGCAGCTAAAAACGATGCACTTCTTCAGGCTACGAGCCTGGAAAAGTCCTTTGGCCCTCTGAAGGCGCTAAACGGGCTTAGCTTCGCCGTTCAAAGCGGAGAGGTGTACGGCCTTATTGGTCCCGACGGTGCCGGTAAAACCACCGCGCTGCGAACCCTCATCGGCGCCCTTCGCCCCGATAAGGGAAATGCCATTGCGGGCGGAATCTCCACCGTGGAGGATCCCGAATCGGCGCGCGAATTAATCGGCTACATGCCGCAGGCCTACGGGCTGTACGAAGATCTCACCTGCCATGAAAACCTCCAGTTCTTTGGAAGGCTACAGGGCGTTCCACGCAAACGTCTGGAAGATCGCATCCGGGAATTACTTGCATTCGTTCGATTGGAGAATTTTGGCGATCGTCGCGCGGGAGCGCTTTCCGGCGGAATGTACAAAAAGCTGGCCATTGCATGCTCTATCGTTCACGAACCGAGCATCTTGATCCTCGATGAACCCACCAACGGAGTGGACCCTGTGTCGCGAAGAGAGCTCTGGCTTCTTTTGTTCACTCTGGCACACCAGGGGGTAGCCATTCTGGTCAGCACACCCTATATGGACGAGGCCGAACGATGCAATCGAGTGGGCTTGCTATTTCGCGGGTCCATTGTGCGCGAAGGTAGCCCGGCAACAATGTTACAGGACCTGGAGAATCGACTGTACGGAGTGACTCTGGACGATCCCTCGCTCAGCTCGCAGCTTGCACGCGAATTACGGGATCTGGAACCTTCGCCGCAAGTCGCCTACGCCACGGCAACAGGAGTGCACCTCATCGCCTCTGCTCCGGTGCATGCGAAAGCCTGGAAAAAGGACATCGCAAAGCGCGCCAGGTCGCTTCAGCGCAAACTCTCCTTTGGCCCTGCTCCGGCTCAATTCGAAGATGTGTTCATGGATCTGCAGGCTATAGAATCCAGGAGCGATGCAACATGAGCTTTCTTACTCTTAACGAACTCAGCCGAACCTTTGGAGACTTTGTGGCAGTAGATCGAGTAAGTTTCGAAGTGCAACGGGGCGAGATCTTTGGATTTCTGGGAGCCAATGGCGCGGGCAAGTCCACGGTGATTCGCATGCTTTGTGGTATTCTGCCTCCGTCTGGAGGAACCGCAACGCTGGATGGCATTGACATTGGCCAGCATCCGGGTCGAATCAAAAAAAAGATAGGATACATGTCGCAGAAATTTTCGCTCTATGGAGACCTCACCGTCCGCGAAAACATACGATTCTCGGGCGGCATCCATCGTTTATCCGGGCCGGAACTCCAACGACGGGAAGCCGAAACCCTGGAATTGGCCGGCCTGCGCGGCAAAGAGAAAGTGCGCACCGATTCCCTTCCCGGTGGCTGGAAGCAACGTCTTGCCCTGGGTTGCTCCATGCTGCACCGTCCGGATTTGCTTTTTCTGGACGAGCCCACCGCGGGGGTCGATCCCCAGGCCAGGCGAGATTTCTGGGAGCTAATCTTTGACCTTAGATTGAATGGCTGCACTATCTTCGTAACCACCCATTACATGGACGAAGTAGAACAATGCGATCGCATCGCTCTGATGCATCGCGGTCGCGTGGTGGCGCTGGACAGCCCGGAAGCGCTAAAAACGAATGTAATTCCGGGTTCGGTCTACTCGATACAATGCGACGATCAGGAACGCGCCCGTCCATTGCTTTCGGAGATGAACGATTTTGCGCGAGTTGATCCGTTTGGCCGCGGATTCCATGCGATAACCGATGGCAAGCGAAGCCAATCTCGCCGGACCCTGCAAGCTCGGGTTTCAAAAACTCTCTCTTCGAACGGCGTCCGATTAACCTCCATGGAATCCATAAAGCCAGCCCTTGAAGATGTTTTTGTGTACAAGATTGGCGAACTGGAAAGAAATCGGGACGAAAGGAGCGCATTGTGATCCCGGACTCCGGAAAAAATAAGGCCAGGGCAAGCCTGGGGCGAATTCGCGCCATGGCCGAAAAAGAGTTTCTGCACATCATACGCGATATGCGCACTCTTTACATTGCCCTGGGGATGCCCGTGCTTATGATTTTGCTCTTTGGTTATGCTGTGGATTTTGACATCGACCATATCAAAATCGGGATTTGCGATCAGGACAACTCCAGCCAATCTAGAGACCTCATTCAAAAGCTTCAGGCTGGCCATTGGTTTGAAGCACAATTTATTACGCGTAACCAGACCGACCTGGAATCGGCCCTCGATGCAGGAACAATCAAAATTGGCCTGGTGCTCCCCGCCGGTCTGGCGCGCCGCATGGCCCGCGGCGAATCGGTCACGGTGGGCGCCATTGTGGATGGCAGCGATAATAATGCAGCCGTCGTGGGCATGAATTACCTGGAGCTATTTTTTGCCACGTATAACGGCCGGATAATCCAGCGATTCATGGAAAACAACGGAGCCGTCATGCATCGCCTGGAAGTGCGGCCACGCATTTTGTTCAATCCGGACTTAAAGACTCGATTTTACATCATTCCTGGAATCATCGTACTGATCCTCGCAGTTCTGGCTGCATTACTAACTTCCCTTGCTGTGGCGCGCGAATGGGAAAGAGGTTCCATGGAACAACTCATCAGCACTCCAGTGCGATCTCATGAAATCATCCTCGGCAAGATTCTGCCCTACATGGGCATCAGTCTGTTTCAGACAATTCTGGTAACTCTGTTCGCCGTGTTTCTATTTAAGATTCCATTCGAAGGTTCGCTGCTTTCGTTGCTATTGACTTCGCTTCTCTTTGCCAGCGGAGCTCTGGGGCTGGGATTATTGTTCTCCAGTGTTCTAAAGTCGCAACTACCGGCGATGCAGGTTGCGTTGGTGGCCACCATGCTTCCCAGCCTGTTCTTATCGAACTTTGTATTTCCGATCGCAAGTATGCCTCCCCTGGTTCGACTCATTACCTATATTGTGCCTGCCAAGTATTTCCTGGTTATGCTACGGACCATATTTTTGAAGGGATCGGGCATTATGGGTTACTGGAGCGAAATCCTCTTTCTTTGCATCTTCACCTTCCTGGTTCTAACGGTGGCAACCAAACGAATGGTGAAAAGGATGGATACCTAAATGTTCCAGGTTGTACGAGTTCTAATAGTGAAAGAATTGCTTCAAACATTTCGGGATCGTAGGATGCTATTCGTTATCTTCGTGGCTCCGGTGGTGCAAATATTCATCTTTGGCGTAGCGGTAACAAACGAAGTGCGAAATGTTTCGCTTTCCGTCGCAGATCTCAGCCATTCGAGCTACAGTCGAAGATTGGTCAGCTCACTTACTCGGGGCGGCTACTTTCGACTCGAGCATGAGAACTCCGGAGGCGATGAGGTACAGAAAGATCTACTGCTGAACCGGGCGGTCATCGGTCTGGTAATCCCTCCTGATTTTGCCAGCCAAATCGAAGGGAATCGCCAGGCCACAGTTCAGATTCTGGTAGATGGCTCCGATGGGAATTCGGCGAATATCGCCACCGGATATGCATTGCGTATCCTTTCCAGTCTGGATTTCTATGTTCGTCCGACTTTTTTTTCAACTTCGCGGATTCCGGCGGAGGGACTGGTGGATTTTCACCCCCGAGTTTTCTATAACCCGGCTGTGGAAAGTCGCTTCTATCTAATGCCAGGCATTATCACCATGGTGCTTACAGTCCTGATTCTGCTTCTAACGGCCATGGGCATAACCAAAGAAAAGGAATCGGGGTCTTTCGAACATCTGGTGGTTTCTCCCATTAGCGGTATGCAGCTAATGCTTGGAAAAACCCTCCCTTTCGCTCTGGTTGGATTCTTTGATGCCTGCATCGTTATTACCCTGGCGGTGTTTGGATTTGGCGTACCACTAACAGGAAGCCTGCCGGCCCTGATCCTGATTAACGTGCTCTACATTTTCGCAATGCTTGGACTGGGGCTGCTGGTTTCGTCCATAAGCGCTTCGCAGCAACAGGCCATGTTATCAGCGTTTGCCATCATATTTCCGGCGGTTATTCTATCGGATTTCTTCTTTCCGGTATCCAATATGCCAGTATTCATTCAATGGATAACGTATCTAAATCCCATGAAATATAGCCTCCAGGCGCAGCGCATTATCTTTTTGAAAGGCGCGGGCCTCGGCGCCGTGGCAAACCAGATCGCAGTACTGGCTGGCTTTGCGGTAGCTTTTTATGGGCTGGGAACGCTACAATTCAGGCGATCGCTACACTGAGCAGCTCGCGCGCTAACTGTGTTTCTTTTTAATAGTTCATAGATTAAAGAAATAGGCAATCCAGGTAAAACGTTGTTGGAAAAAGACGATCGGTCGGAAACAATGCCGCATGCGTTCTACATTAGCCCTTGCTTTTTTACTATCTGTATTGAATCTCCAATGTATGAAGGAGCCGGTAACTGCCGGAATCAAGACGGACGCACAAGAACCGCATGACTACAATGAGAAAGCGCGGGTAATCGATTTTCAGCCCGGCGT
>JAGRNC010000157.1 GCA_020440935.1 Leptospiraceae bacterium
GGTGGGACATCCGGTGAGATAACCGAATACTGTCGAGTATTGCCACACAAATGCCTGATCCAGGGCCCGAATCTGACGAAGCACCGAAGCAACCCGGGATTCGGCAGCTCGCATCTCTCCGTCGGTGATCCAGCTCCAGCTGAATCGGAAATGGTCTTCATCCCCGATGGTGGCGGCTGTTTGGATGCCTTCCTGACTGCCGGGCCAGATATCGGAGAGAAATCCTTTGGAAGAAAGAAACACATCCTCAAGAAACTGGCTATGTTCATCCGCGGCGTAAGGCAGGCCTGGAATATTACGGGCCATTCGGATGCGGAATTGCACCTCGCCGGACTTGAGTTCCAGCGCCTCGATGTTTCCGGCCGGATCGGGTTGCATGAGATTTTCCGGCCAGGGCTCGGCCACAGATTCTGGCTGCCTGTCCCCGGCATCGGATTTCTTAATTTCAAAGTATGTTTGCAAGCGTGCAAGAGCGGTGCCTCCGGGAAGCCGAAACCGGCCGGTACGAGTAAACACTTCTTTGCGGTAGGATTCAATTCCCTGGATTATAGAATTGCGAAAGACGCTGTAACAATCTTCGCAGCCGCACAATCCAGTAGTCAAAAACTGGTGTTCGGAGGTATTGCAGCCCGGACATCGCATGGAAGTTTCCGGAACGATGGCCCGACGACAGCTCTGACAGTAATAGGTCATTGCGCCCTGGGCAGGGTCGAAGATATGCACAGTAGATTCATTTTGACAGGTGGGACAAATCATTCGTATCCTTTAGCCCTCCCATGGATCGCTATTGCGTCGGTCTATGGCGCCACAGATTCGGTGAATGGTTCCAGATGCCCTTCCTTTAAGCGGAAGCGCCTGGGTACCCGTCGAGCCAGATCGCGATCGTGGGTTACAATCAGCATAGTGAAACCAAGCTCAGATTGCAAGTTCCACAATAAATCGGCCAGCTTCTCCGAATTATCTCGATCCAGATTTCCCGTGGGCTCATCGGCAAGAATTAGTTTCTTACCGCCGACCAGAGCTCGGGCTACACCAGCTCTTGCCATCTCCCCTCCGGAAATCTGCGAGGGATAATGATGCAATCGGTGCGACAGACCCACGTTCTTTAGCATTGCAACGGCAGACTCTGCACTTCGCGCAACATTTCTGCGCTGAATCCAGAGCGGCATAATCACGTTTTCCAGGACCGTAAAATCAGGAAGCAGGTAATGGTGCTGAAAGATCAATCCTACGTGCTCGGCCCGGAAGTTCTCCTTTTGCCGTTCGCTCATGGAAGTAATCTCCTGACCGTAGATACGAACTTTTCCGGAAACAGGCGTATCGATAGATCCAACAATATGAAGCAGCGTGGATTTTCCCACGCCGCTGGCGCCCTCCACCGAGACGATCTCCCCTGGAGCTACAGTCAGATCGAGACTGCGAATAACATGCACGATTTCGCCTTCGCCCCGATAGGACTTGGACATCTGCTCAATTTCTATGGCTGCTTCAGAACTCATAATTCCTCGGACGACGATCAATCGTTTCGTATGGTCTGCACCGGATCCTGCAGGGCGGCCTGTCTTGCGGGGAAGAATCCTGCGAAACCGCTCAAGATCATGGTGGTGAGGGCTACTCCAAAGATGATGTTCAAATCAGCATTTACAGGAAGATGATCGAAATAGTAAATATTGCGCGGGATCAAATGGACCGGAGCGCAACTACCAGACCACCATACACAGGCAGAGTTGATCATATCTTCTACGAGCTGAATCACCGTTTCCAGGTGATTGGCCATAAAAATGCCGGTGGCCCCGCCCACCGCAGTGGCAAGCAGACCGATCAGCAACGAATGCGCTGTGAATATGATCAGTACACTACCTGTGGGTAAGCCCATGGACCGTAGCATTCCAATAGACCTGCTCTTGGAACGCACCAGCAAGTAGGACGTGACCCAGATTCCAGCCACTCCGGCCAGGATGAGTAGTCCCAGTATCATGACCATAAGAGTCTTTTCTAACTGCAATGCCGCCAGGAAATTCCCTTTTTCATCGCGGATGGTGCGAATCGAATACAGATACTGGTTTCCAGGCAAGGAATCGCGAATCATCTTACGGGCCAGGTCCAGATCGGCCAGATCTTTTAGCTGAAAAATGACCTCGGTGCTCTGGTTGCGCAAACCCAGCACTCGCTGCGCAGTATTGAGAGAAAGGAAAATCAGATTTAGATCAAATTCGTAGTAACCGGTGCGGAAAAAGCCGCCAATGGTAAAAACCTGCTGCTGCACCTGCATGCCTTTGGTTAAGGAACCGCCCTGGGGCATGAACAATCGGATCTGATCGCCCACATCCCAGTGATAGTAGCGCGCCATCTCGCGGCCGACAATGACCACATTACCGCCATCAAAGCGGTCCAATAGATCCTGATTGTAATGAACAATGCGCGGAAAATCTCTTAGCTCTCCGGTTTTCAGATCTTCAGGGTGAACCGGAAGGGCGCGAATGGCTTTTCCTTCGAATCGATTCTGAATCTCCAACAAAGCATTGATGGAAATGCTGGGAAAACTGGAGCGAAGCAGTTGCTCAAGGTTTGGTTCTTTTTCCGTGGCAGTGAGTATTTCACTGTAGTTGTTTAGCGAAGCGCCAGCCAGGCTGCGGCTCAAGGTGATGTGATACCCCGAATTCCAGAGCGAACTATGCACCTCTTTTTGAAATCCAGTGAAAACCGACAGCACCACGACCATGATGAATACCATCAAGGCCATAAATATAAAAGAAAGACGCGTTCCCAGACTGAATAAGACCATACGACCCTGGCCACGCAAATACCTTGCCGCGATGAATAATTCCAGTCCGAATCGAGAACGAAACACAGATTGGCAAAGTGCTGATGCGATGGGGGGAGTCAAGGACGCTTTTGACCACCGGGGGGCCTTTTTCTTGCAGTTAAGATCGAATGGAAAATGGAAAAATCACTGACAGCAAAGACGGTCCCTGGACGCTGCAATCCATGTTCCAGAAGTCGGCCCTTCTACTGATTCCATTCTTTCTTTACTTTCTAGCATTCATCACGGGCCGCCCGGTGTACAAACAACCCGATTCCATGGCCCCCCTTTCCGAAGAGGCAGGAATGCGATTTCAGCATGGTCTACTGGGACGCTTAATTCTGGAGTCGCGCTATCTGGATACCATGGCCGACCCGCTGCTGGAAAGCGATGCCCGTCCAGGTGAGGTTTTTCGATCGGTGGAACGCTCGGCTGTAGCGGATCGCTTCTACCTGGTGGTATCTGCCTTCTGGTGTATGACGTTGATGTTCTGTTTTCTGGCCGGGGCCCGCGGCTACTGGTTCTACCGACCCATGATTCAGGTCATCATGGCCCCTTCCATTGTCATACTGCTGGGGATCTTGCTGGTGGCGCGTAGCAAAGACCTCACCTCCAATTTCTCCGTGGCGCTCTATAACCATGTAATACTGGAGACTGTGCTATTATTTCTGGCCCTTGGAATGTTTTTGTATCAACGGATGCGACTGGATCCGCTTTCGCAGGGCAGGTCTTTTCTGGACTTCTTGCAAAAGCGCGGCAATGGCCGTAGAAAGAGCCTATCGGGAGGGTTCACCGTGGCCGCCCAGCTGGTAATGATAACCCTGGCCGGAACCTTAATCAGCAATGTATTGCTTCTTCCTCTCTACAAGCTTCAACTTTCTTTTCCAGGTTACTTTGGCATTCTACTTCTAGCGGCCGTGATTGGACTGGGAATCTTCTATTTGATATCTTACAGCCGGGTCTCGGCGATGACGGGGGAGGAAAAGTCTTTGCTTGCTCCTCCGGCATTTCTGGGATTTAGGATTTTGAGCAACACAGTATTTCTCACCATGCTCATCGGTGCGATTACGGTTGTGATTGGTACCATCGTAACGCTGGCCATTCTAAACATTGATCTACTGCAAGCCACTTCTGTGCTCTCCGCTGTGAAGGGCCTATAAAGTAGAGTATCCGCGGCCGAGAATCGGCATTTGCTGCCAGTCCGCAGAAAACTATCAGAGCGTCATATCAATGCGGACGGTAGTCTTTTCGCGCTTTGGCTCGGGATAGATGTTGCATCGGTATTGAATGCCTTCCTGTCGGCAGATGTCTTCCAGGTAGGAGTTGTACAGTAGTCCCAGCCCTGCCCCCAGTTTTCCGTCTTCTTCGTCATTTCCATAGAACGAGGCCAGGCTAATTCCATCGGTATTGGTCTTCATTTTCCGCGCTAGAGACTGAGAGACCCTTTCGTCGATGATTCCGTAATTGGATATGGATATCAGGATTCTATACTGCTGGCCTATGGTATTTCGTTCGGGGTTCATGGTCCAGGAAAGCTCAAGCATCTGCGATGTCTTCTGCGCAAGAGCTGTTACCTTTCTCCGGTTTTCTGCATCGCGAAGAAAGTAGTCCACGGCGCCTTTGTCGGCCAGGCCATGCCGTACAATCAATCTTTCGAAATGTGCCTTTTCCGCATTCTGAATAAACTCCATGAGCAGATTACTGAGATGAGTTGCAATCTGCGTATGATGCAGATACGAATAAATCATGGAAGCGAAGGTTCGCTCCATGGCCGATTTGAATCCGGTATGGGAGATGACGTAGTATACAAACCAGATTCTCGGATCCACGCGATCCAGGAATCGCGGCAGGCTTCGAACCCGGGCATGCTGGTCTTCTTCGTTTAGATTTGTGGCCCCAAGAATGCGTTCGGTAATGAGAGTCCGCAAATTACTCTTGATACCTTCTATAAGCTCCGGACTGGTCTTTTGAAGCTGCTCCACTTTCTGCGGCGAAATATGATTGAGGTCCACTATGGAGTTCTTGGGGTTCTTGCGATTGTATTCTTTTACTACGCTGGATTCAAAAAGCGTTCGTGCAAGGGATGGTGTCAGCTTTTTATAAAGAACGCCATAAACGATGAGGTTGTTGGTGCTAATGATTTCGAATCTTTTTCGCAGCAAGTCCGGCAGAGCTACATAGATCTCTTCGATGCAGGACTTCATTACCAGCTTCTGGATGGTCTGCGCATTGTAGCTGTCCGATTGAAGCCCTTCTTTGGGCAGTCCATCCCTGGAAGTTACCTTTTTTAGAGCTGGCGATGCCCCCACCATTTCCAGTCCCCGCGGAGTGAAAATAATACTGGCAGGTAGGTGTACAAATGGATCTTTCCCCTCTATCTTTGCAGGTGCGCTCACGAAAATCTTCCCGGTCCAGTGGACCTTTTTTGTCGTCCGAACCCACCGGGGTCTTGAATTTTTTTCGATTCACCCGATATTAGCAGCATGGTTGGCGGACGGCTCTTTATATTCTGTTACATCCTTATATCGGTGCCCCTTTCTTTCAAGCAATACCTGAAAGCGGCCCCTGTGGAAAAGGAGCCGACTAAAACCGAAGAATCAAAGGACCGGTACTTTGAACGTGCCGAGGAACATTTTTTCGCAGAACGGTATAATACTTCCCTGGCATTATTCCTTAAGGTTCTGGAATCGAATCCGGAAGACGGACGCGCCCACAGCTACTGCGGCGACATCTACTTAATTCAAGGAAACCTGGACCGTGCGATGCATCATTTTCGCATTGCTGCAGAGGTGGGACCAGAGAAACATAAAGCGCTTTTTCGCATGGGGCAAATCGCCTACCTTCGCAAGGACGCCAGGTCGGCCAACGAATACCTGCAACAATCGCTGGATCTATCGCCTGATTTTGCTCCGTCGGTTTTCTATCTGGGGCTTGTAGCCTGGAAGCTCGAAGACCAGAAAACGGAAGCTGCCATTCAATGGGAAAAGTACCTCAGCCTACGCCCCCAGGATCCGCAAAAGGTGGCCATACGCGAGGCCATAGCCTTTCTGCGGAAGCCACCCGCCGCCGAATCGAAGGAAGAAACGAACAATCCGTCCGAGGAGAATGCACAGGAATCGGCGCCGGTGGACCTGGACCGACTGCTTCGTTCGGTAGACCCGGCAAGGCCAGGCAGCGATGCCAGCACTACTCCGGGAAGCGTTCAGAATCCGGCCCAGGATGGGGCCAAAGAGCAGGCCACCGACAACGCCGAAAATACGCAGAAGAATGAAGTAGACAAAACGAATGACCCGGAGGTCACAAAGGAGAGCGGCTCTGAGACTTCAGTCTCCGATTTGGAAAAGGACAGCACCGACGCTACCGATCCCGATTCTTCCGCAAAGACCGATGGAAAAAACAATCAGGAAAACGATGAAGTAGCCGCCATCGCCCGTTCTCTGCAGGGAAATCCAGAAAGACTTTCCACAATCTTGAACCTGGCAGAAATCTTTAGAGAC
>JAGRNC010000158.1 GCA_020440935.1 Leptospiraceae bacterium
AAGAAAGCGTCTGCCTTTAACGAAGCGCCCCCAATCAAGCCTCCGTCGATATCTTCCATGGCTAACAACCCTTCGGCATTATCCGGCTTCATGCTTCCACCGTAAAGAATTCTCACTTCCGCCGACTTTGCACCATAGAGCTCGCCTAGCTTTGCGCGAATCATGGCATGTACTTCCTGTGCCATTTCCGGAGTAGCATTCTTGCCGGTTCCAATGGCCCATACTGGTTCGTAGGCAATGACGGTATCTTTGATGTCTGCTATGTCCTTGAGAGCGCCTACCAACTGCGATTGAACAACAGTATTGGTTTTATTCGATTCCCGTTCTTCGAGCGTCTCACCAACGCATACAATGGGAACCAGGCCGTTCTGCAGTGCCTTGATAGTCTTTTTGTTCACAGTTTCATCGGTTTCGTGGAAATACTGTCTCTGTTCCGAGTGGCCCAGGATCACATATTGGCAGCCCAGATCCGTAAGCATATCGTGGGAGATTTTTCCCGTAAAAGCGCCCTGGTCTTCCCAGTGCATATCCTCGGCGCCCACCGCAATGGCTGTTCCTTTCAAGACCTCCAGTACCCCCGGCAGTGCGGTGTAAGGAGGGCAGACGGCAATCTCAGCCTTCTCATTTCCATTGAGGGATCCTTTCAAATCTTCCGCTAGCTTTCTAGCTGCGGATGGCACAAGATTCATTTTCCAGTTGCCTGCGATGAACTTTTTTCTCATTCGCTTGATATCTGGATCAAACGGGCTGCTTACAAGCAAAAATCAAATATCGTTTTTTTCCAGAAAGGTCGGTATCTATGGAGCACTGGCATCGCTCGAACTCCGATTCGCAGAGCAGCTGCACAACATCGGCAATGAAAGGCGAAAGCTCTAGAATGGCCATACCGCCGGGCCGCAGAAACGGACGAATTTCTTTCAATATTTTCAAATATAGAGCCGGAGGATCGGGATGGTAGAGTGCATCGGCAGGTTCATGGAGCGCGGTTTCTGCGGACATCAGAGACACTTCTCTGGGATGAATATAGGGAGGGTTGCAAACGATCAAATCGTAAGGCAGGCTGCCTGCTTTGCGAATTGGCTCCATCAAATCGCCCTGAAAGTGCCGGTACACAATATTAGGAAAGGTATGCTTCCGCGCATTTTCGCGCGCATACTCCAGGGCATAACCGGAAAGATCGCTAAGATCGATTTCTACCGTACATTTGTGGGATAACTTGTCCAAAATTCTCGAGATACCGTTTGCCAGACCGATTCCAATGCAACCCGAACCGCAGCAGAGATCCAGAACTCGCACGGAATCGCTGGCGGCCAGCGCCGGTTCGAGGGCAGCGGTGGCCCGGTCGGTAAGTTCTTCGGTTTCGGGTCTGGGTATTAGCACTCCAGGGCCAATGGAAAGCTCCAGACCATAAAATTCGACCCGTCCCAGGATGTAAGCAAAGGGCATGCCAATGGATCGCTGGTTCGCGAATGTTTCCAGGGACTCCCAGATTATTTCGTCGAACTGAGGCGGGTCCACTCGGAGTTTGAGCGAAGAAATACCAGTTTGCTCCTGAATCCACAAATAGAGCTCATTCATGGCCTCGCGGACAGTAACGTGAGCAAACCCCTGGTGAATTCGTGCAGCCAGCTCCTGAAGTCTTTTCTGAAAATCTAGATTCGTTCCCAAAACTATTGATGGCCAGGGGCTGCCTCGAAAACCTGGAATCATGTTCGATTCCCACCCATGGCTCCAGCAAATTCGAGCCCTCATGGGGATTCGCAACCCTAGACGCGTTTATGTTTATTCCCTGATTATTGGTCTGGCTACTGGCGCCGGTGCTGTCCTGTTTCACACGGCACTGGCTCATGCCGAGCACTTTACGTTCGACTATATCATAGGACTGCGCCGGAGTTATCCGGCAGGAGAACATCCCGTGGGGGGCGAGCCTCTGGTTCCTTTTAACCCCTGGTTAATGGTTTTATTGCCCGTCCTTGGCGGTCTGTTATGCGGCCTGGTGGTTCACTTTCTATCCGCCGATGCAGCCGGGAGCGGCACGGACACCATGATCAATGCTTTCCATAGAAAGGAAGGGAAGGTTTCGTCTCGAATTCCTCTATATAAAAGCATTGCTACGGTATTTACGATTTCTTCGGGAGGCAGCGCCGGTCCAGAAGGTCCCATTATGCAAATCGGGGGCGGCATCGGATCGGCCATCGCACGGTTCGTGGGCGCCGGCGCTCGGGCCAGGCGCACCCTCATGCTTGCTGGCATTGCAGGGGGCCTCGGGGCTGTGTTTCGGGCGCCGCTGGGAGGGGCTTTAACGGCCGTGGAGGTCGTCTACCGGGAGGACATCGAAAGCGATTCTCTGATTCCCTGTATTCTGGCCTCGGTAACTGCGTATCTGGTGGCCCGGGCCGCCGGAAGTCAGAGCTCCATCTTTGCTGTGCCGGATGTCGCTCTACACCATTACCACGAGCTGATCTTTTATGTGATTCTAGGGGTGGTTTGTACTGGAATCGGCTACCTCTTTACTTTGTTCTTTAATTTCATTCGTGATTCCTTTAGCGAACTCAAAATTCATCCAATCATGAAGCCAGCCCTCGGAGGCCTTATGGTTGGACTTGTGGGAGTTATGTTTCCGGAAGTGTACGGTTCCGGATTTGGATACATGCAGCAGGTAATTCTGGGTAAGAATCCCTTCCTGGCCGGCAGCCCGGATACTGCCATGGCTCTTTCGGCAGCCAGTCCGCACGGATTCGCGGCCGAGCCGTTGGCCATTGTTGGTTTCTTTCTCACTGTAGCATTACTCAAGACCGTAACCACAAGCTTCACTGTGGCAACCGGAGGTTCCGGCGGAATCTTTGCTCCTGCTCTGTTCATCGGCGGAATGCTCGGTGGCGCTGTGGGAACCCTGGCGAATTACTTCTTCCCTGGCCTTGATATTTCTGTACCTTCCTTCATTCTGGTGGGGATGGCCGGCTTCTTTAGCGGAGTGGCCGGAGCGCCCATGGCGGGGATGATTACCGTCTGCGATATTGTGGGAAGCTATGCTCTGCTTCCTCCGTTGATGATTGTATCGATTATATCCGCCGTAATGTCGCACAAATGGTCGGTATATAGAGGACAGGTTAAGAACCGCTTTGAGTCTCCTGCTCACTACTACGATATGAATCTGGACATACTGGATTCCTTAACAATAGAAAAGGCATTTAAGGAATACCGGATGCAGGCCGTATGCGAAAACCATATGCTTCTTTCCAACCTGGAAGACCGAGCCCATGAAATTCAGGCTTCGGACTTTATCGTAATCGATAGTAGTAGCAAGTACCGTGGCATTTGCTCGCTCCGTAAGGTACACCATACGAAGTTTACAGATACTATTCGAATGCTGGTAACCGTGGAAGATGTGCTCGATACAGTTCCCCCGCTTCGCCCGGACGATACTCTGGCCAGGGCCCTGCGAGTACTGATGCACTCCGAAGTCGATAAGTTTGCAATTATCGATAACTCCGGTATGCTGCTTGGATATCTTAGGTTTAACGATGTCTTCCAGGCGTATCACGACAAAGTCCGACCATTGCAGCCGCAACAAGTTCCACAGCCCTAAAAGGGTTGTCAGCGGCGCCTTTTTGATTATCTTCGCGTACGGATAGCTGAGTGATACAAGAACTGGTAAAAAAAGAAATAGTCGGAAGAAATCTGGCCACCGCTGCAGACGAAGTATTGCTGCGGCACCAGTCGCAGGGACTATTTACCCTGTTTCGCGCAGACATTCGTCGCGATAAAGTAATCCGCAGTCGGTACATTGTGAAGCAGGTGGAATCGGCGGCCATGGGTCGTGTGGAGGCCGATGGGCTTCGTGTTCTGGGCGAAGCGGGCTGCATGGTGCCTGCCACTCACGGTGTCTTCGAATCCCAGGGAAAGAGCTACCTGATTCTGGATTTTGTAGAAACAGGATCCAAGCGCCCCGGACAGATCTCCTTCGAAAAGAACATGATGGCGCTGTATTCGCAGAAGCAGCCCCATTATGGCTGGCATGAAGACAACTTCATCGGAACTTTGAATCAGATTAATCACGAGCATGCGCACTTTGCCGATTTCTGGTGGCAAGACCGGATCCTTCCGCAGATCAACCTGGCCATCGAAAAGGGATTCTTTAAGGGTTCAGATCGAAAGAGCCTGGAGGCGATGGTGTTTCGTCTGGCCAACGAATGGAAGTTAGAGGAATTTGGACCACGATTGGTGCACGGCGATCTCTGGTCCGGCAATGTGATCGTTTCTACGGAAGGCCATACCTATTTCATCGACCCCTCGGTAGCTTACAGTCATCCCGAACAGGACATTGCCATGCTACAGTTGTTTGGTTCTCCATTTGATGTGAATCGCGAGTTGTACGAAAAACTGGGCCTGCCGCCCGGCACCGGCGAGAGAATTCCGTACTTTCAGCTTTATCCTTTGCTGGTGCACGTAAACATATTCGGCGCAAGCTACGTAAACGGAGTGCGCGAAGTTATACGCAAGTATCGGTAACGGTCATTCGCTACTATCTGCCAGCCTGTCGTTCCAGAGGCCAGAAAACTTAGAGTGGGCGTGTCCGCGGGTTATTCCTGCGAATCATGGTACTCTTCCGATTCAATAGGTGGTTCTCCGCGAACGCCGATGCGAAGCAACTCTGCTTCCAGTTTATAGATGTCGCTGCGGAATAGGCTTCGGTCCAGCGCGTGCGCATCCATTGGTTCTCGCACACCGGGGATGGAATCCAGGAAGTAATACCACCACGCGGACGAGAGTTCAGTTTCTGTAGATGCATTGAGTTCGCCAACTTGTTCAAAGTTGGAATCCATAATCAATATTTCCGTATGGGATGTACAGATTGAGCGAAAGGGAAATGTTACGAACGTCATGATGCTGAGCAGGTTGGCCGCTATGTCTTCGTGGCAACGACCAAAGGGAGGTCCGTGAACAGCGACAAAGTAGTAGTCCACAGCGCGCTTCTTGAAAATAATCCCGTGACCCCTGGGCCCCGAATCAAAGATCTTTTCCATTTCGGGTACTCCAGTCCTGCGTACACGGGAAAGGTAAGGCCGCAGTCGTTTCTGGAACTCCGCCGTCGAAATGGGAACCTGGGCGATGACAGGATAGTCCAGCACTGGTTTCCCGATTTGCATCAAATCGGTGAAGTCGCGCTCATAGTCTAAGAAAGCAGTAACGGTTACAATCTGCCCAGTTCTTTCGGTCGAGGTCGAAAAAGGATGAAAGCCAACCAGAGCAATTCGATAGTTCAGAATAGACGAGCCGCCAAGTTCAGGTTTACTGGTTGGGGGCACCGAATAATAGGAGACGCAAGAAAACAAACAGTAAACTATTGAAATAAGCAGGAATCTTCTTTTCAGCATTTTGATCCGTCTCAGGTGTTTTTAATTCGGGCAATCGGCTCATCCGCAGAGCGATTCTGTCAGGATGCCCATGCATGCCCCGTTGGTCCATTACATGGCTCAGGCGCCCGACTCTTGTCTATGGCAATTCTAAGGTGAATCCTATTCACTTTCCGTGATTGGGTCTCCCTTGATACCGAGCCGCTCCAATTCGGCCTCGACTTTAGCAATATCGCTCTGATATAGGATTCGATCGATTTGCTTTGAATCGTAAGACTCCCCGCCGTTCTCGGGTAGATCTAGCCAGAAAAACCACCATGAACCGATCGAGCTCGATTCGCTCTGGGAAGTCACCTGTCCCACCTGATTAAAGTCGGAATCCATAATCAAAACGGTGGTTTCGGATTGGCACGACTTCGAGAATGGAACGAGTCCCAGGGTTGAGAAGGAGAGAATCGCCGTGATATCTACCGTGCAGCGCCCAAAAGGAGGGCCAAAAACACCCACTAAATAATAGTCCACATCGCGTTTATTGAAATAGATCGTCTTTTCATCGGAACCCAGATCGAATAGCTTCTCCATCTCATCGATACCCGAACGTCGCACCCTGGAAAGATAGGGCTTTAGCTTCTCGACCATGGAATCTTTCGAAATCCGTACACGGCCGGTCACGGGGTACTCTTCCACGGGTTTTCCGAGTTGCGATAAGTCTTTCAGGCTACGATCATAATCTAGCCTTGCGGTAGTAGTAGTGATGTCCCCTGATCGTTCGCTGGTAGTATAAAACGGATAGAAGCCCACTAAAGCTATTTTGTATCTTCTTAAACTGGATTTTGTCAGATCGGTTCTGGTTGTTTGCGGAAGTGTATATGTTGATCTGCATCCCATCAACGAAATTAGTACGAATAGAGCAAAAAACCGAGTTACTTTCATAGGGG
>JAGRNC010000015.1 GCA_020440935.1 Leptospiraceae bacterium
CCTATCTTCTGGACCTGGACGAAAACGAGGCTCGGTTCGCATTACCCTCGGATCAGTTTCTGCAGTCCCGCGAAGGCGCCTCCATCCGCGGTAGTGTTGACTCCCGGTATGCCACCGAAGCGGATTTCACCGGAATGCTGGTCTCCAGGGAAGGCATGTCCATTCGAGGTCAGTTCTTCCACACTGTGCTGGTTCGATTTGATCGTGCCATCGAACTTAGCGAACGTCTTCTGGCCACCCGGCTTTCCCTGTCCGATGCAGTGTAGCCCTTAGTCCCGTTGCCGGGCTCCGGATCGATCCGGCATGAATGGTCGTAGTCGCTTCTACTTAAGAAGGATGCGACCCAGGCTTTGAGCCCCGCTCAAAAAGCCTTGCCTGCCACTTCGGGCCGATTACTGTGCGGCTATGAACCCGGAGAGTCCCGATTCCACACTCTATCATATTTTCAAGGAGTCCGCCAATCGGAATCCGGACCGGGTATGCCAGCGATTCCGAGTTAAGGGCGGCCCATTGCAGGGCGTAACCTATCAACAATTCTATGATGAGCTGACGGAAATTGCGGCCGGCCTTCTGGAGCTGGGCTTTGAAAAGGCGGATCGCGTAGCTCTTATCGCCGATGTGGGGCCGCAATGGTTACGCATCGCTGGCGCTTTGAACTCCATTGGCATTGTGGATGTACCCCGTGGCACCGATGCCACCACCGAAGACCTGCGCTACATACTGGGTCATTCCGAAGCTAGAGCGGTATTTCTGGAAAATCGCGAAGCTTTTGATAAGCTTCAGAAAACCATTGAGGAGCTCAAGACGCTGCGCTACATCTTCTTCTATGAATCGGCTCAAGGAGTGGACGTGCCCGCCACTGTGGCTGCTCTCAGTCTTTCGGATTTGCGCGAAAAGGGTAAAAAGCATCTGGAAGGAAACCCTGGCGCGGTAGACAAAGTGGGATCATCGGTAGTGCCCCGCGATCTGGCTACGATCATATACACCTCCGGAACTACGGGAACACCCAAAGGCGTGATGCTAAGCCATTCCAATCTTGCCTGGGAAGCGCGCACCATTCTGGAAATTCTACGCCAGCAGGGAACTCCCTATACCAGCGAGGATCGATCGCTGGGATTTTTGCCGCCCTGGCATATTGGCGAACGTATGTGGGAGACCGTATTGTTTTTCTCTGGCTCCAGCATCGCATTTACTTCGGTGACAAACCTTTCCAAAGACCTGGCCGAAGTAAAACCCACAGTACTGTTTTCTGTTCCGCGAGTCTGGGAAGCTATGTACAATCGGATTCTGGAAACGGTCAAGCAGGCCCCGCCTTTGCGTCAGAAGATATTTCATTTCTTTCGTAAGAATGCACTGCGTTTTCGATTCCACTGGGACCGACTTCGCGGAAGAACCTACCACCTAAAGCCTGTGTCTGGCATTGTCATTTTACTGGAGAAGATCGTTTCCTTCCTCTACGTCCTGTTTTTCTGGCCCTTATTCTTACTTTCCAGAGCTGCATTCAAGAAGGTGCGCGGCGTTCTGGGCGGAGCGATTCGATTTGCCGTTTCGGGGGCCGGAGCGCTACCCGAGCATATTGACCGACTGTTTGCGGCCATTGGAGTTCCCATCTTTGAAGTGTATGGAATGACCGAAACTTCGGCGGTTTCTGTGGCACGACTGGGAAAGACATTTGTCATTGGCACTGTGGGACGACCGGTGGCCGGGATTGAAATCAAACTGATAGATGCCCATGGAAGCATTGTAACGGAACCTGGTAAGAAGGGCGTGGCCCACCATCGTGGACCGCACATCATGCAGGGTTACTATAAAGAGCAGGATAAGACTGCGGCCACGCTCAAGGATGGCTGGCTGGATTCCGGGGATTTGCTTGTCTGGACCAGAGAAGGATACTTGAAGTTTGCCGGCCGCGCAAAAGATACAATCGTACTTCTGGGAGGCGAAAACCTGGAACCGGAGCCTCTGGAATTCGCTTTGATACAGAGTCCTTTTATTCATCAAGTGATGGTAGTGGGACAGGACAAGAAGTCCCTGGGCGCGCTCATCGTGCCCGATCATGACGCTCTGGAAAAGCAGTTGCGCGAATGGAACCTGGAAGGGGCCATCGATCCTCAGTACTACAACCTGAACGAAGAAATCGTAAAGCTATACAAGCAAGAGATTCGCAAGCGAGTGAGCGCAGAAACCGGATTCAAGAGCTTTGAGAAGATCGGCGCATTCTACCTTTTGGCCGAACCCTTCAAGCCGGGCGATGAATTGACCCAGACTTTGAAAGTCCGGCGAAACGTTGTGGCCGATAAATACGAGCATCAAATAAATGAAATGTACAGGCAGGTCAAAGGTTAGATTGCAGCGTTTCGCACGGATTATGGCGCAGACAAGGAGCCGCTGCGTTCAATGGGGCCGCCTGGTTGCCGTTCTTCTAATTTGCATAGGCCCGGGCGCCTTTGTTCGATGCTCGGAAGTTCTGGGTGAACAACCCTGGCTACGTCAGGATCCCAATCGAATACATCCCCTATCGCTGAGCGAACTGAAAAAGTTGCCTTCCGGTCAGTTGGAAGAACTGGAGTCCGATTTTAATCACATCGTTGTGGGGAAGAAGGACTCCATGCTAACGCTGTATTTTAAGCGCGGCATGTACTTCTACAAAGAAACGGAGATCGATCTTTCTATCCCCCATCGCCTGGTTCTTGCGTACGGCAAACTGTCGCCAGCAGCTCTTCTTTATGCGAAAAATCACAGCAGCTTTTTGATGCTTGGATTGGGTGGCGGAGCGATTACGAATTACTTTCATAGCTACATTCCTTCCATGCACATTGATGCGGTGGAGATCGATCCAATGGTGGCGCGCCTGGCGGTTCGATACTTCCGCTCGGAACCAGGGACAAATTATCGCATTCATCTGGGGGACGGTCGGCGGTTCGTTCAGGACACGAAGAGCAAATACGATTTGATCATGGGCGATGCGTATGGCGGCGGATTTGTGCCGCCCCATATGATAACGTATCAGTTCTATAAGGAATGTGCCTCGCACTTGAATCCTGGCGGAGTTCTATTCCTGAATCTTTACGATGAAGAAGTGTACCAGCGCAGCCTGGCGGCCCTCTATAAGCTTTTCGACCATGTGCATACTTATTTTGCTGTGTCCAATACCAGCCGCATAGTCATTGCATTTAATGGTCCTGCTCCCGACGATGCGGAGTTGTATCGCCGGGCCAGAACTCTGGAAGACCGCTACGGTTTCTATCATTCGCTGCAAGATCTAATCAGCCACAAGCGAGTAGACCGGCCCGAAAAAGGACTGCAACCATACTACGACGAAAACTGAAAATGCCACAGGGCGATCGGCAAAACCCGGAAGGCATCGAAACCAGGCATGGGAAATCCTTCAGTTCGCAAGTCTTATGGCCGGATTGTACGCATTTTCCTGAGGACAGCTACCATCGCGAGCCCATCCAATCATTCGCGCCAGTAGATCCGGGTGCTCCCATGGAATCAAGTGTCCTTCTCCCGGAAGCAATTCTATACAGGTCAGCGATGAGATAGGACCAACGTAGGAATAAAGAAAGTTCGCATTTTCCACCGGGACCAGGCCGTCGCTGGTTCCATGTAATACGTACAGAGCGGGCCCTCGGCTTCCCTGCGCATCATCGGCCAGTATCTGTTTTTTTTGCTCGGTGAGCTCCGTTTTCATCGGAAACATCTCCTGGTTGGATCGCACCATTTCGCCGGGAATCATAAAAGAGAGGAAATCGCCAGCGTAGTTGTACCATCGTAGTTCTTCCAGATCTGGATCGACGCTGGCGCCCAGAAGTACCGATGCCTTTACGGCATCGGGATGATCGAGGGCAAGCTGTAACGCTACGGGCCCGCCATAGGAATGCCCCACCACGATGGCGGGTTTATCCGTATAGGCCTGCAACACAGAAAGGGCCGCTTTTGCCTGCTTGCGAATATCGGGCATGGCGTTCAGTGGCATAGATTTGCCGAACCCCGGACGGTCGTAAAAGATGAGAAGCGATTGATCCAACGGCCGGGAAGGAATGACGTCGAGATAGTTGTCCCAACTTCCCGGAGAGCCATGAATAAAAAGTACCGGCGGATCGCCCGGTTCCCCAATGGCTATGGTATGGATTGCATACTCTTCCGAATGGACTATCTTTTCCTGCACCTGACGTCCTTGCAGGGCCGTGCGGATTTGCTCGGGAGTGCGGTGGAAATCGACGCAGGAAAGACCACCCAGGATGGCAAAGGGAATAAACCTGGCGACCGCATTCATCTAGAAAAATGTAGGCCAGGACCTATGCGCAGGCAATCCTAAAACCCCGTGCCCACGGTAGAAAAGCGGGAATTGCACAAAATGTAATACTCCAGATTCCATCGATGGCGGACAGCCTGGTCGTGGAGCCGATCAGTATACCTCTTGATTCCAGATGGTTTTTTCTTTCCATTCCTGCTTTGTGGCATCCCAGGAATCTTCGCCGACAATTTGCCGGAACACATCTTCGATGCCCTTTTCCATGCCCTTGATTCCGCAAATGTAGATGAGGAAGTTTCCGCGTTTCAGAGCTTCCTCTACCGGGCCGGGCTCCAATCGGAATCTGTCCTGGACATGTAATTTCTTATTTGGATCTTCTCTGGAAAGAGCGGAGTGAATGATGTTCTTGGAATCTGCCAGGTTTCCGAGATCGTTATTAATGGCATTGTAATAGACGTGGTCTTTCATCGTGCGGCTGCCGTAATACAGAACAATATGGCTACGCTCTTCGGCTGGCAGGCCGGCCAGTCGCATAAAGAATCCGCGAAACGGAGCGATACCAGTGCCCGTTGCAAAAAGCAGTAGATCCACTTCCGGATCCCTGGGCATTACAAATCGCTTACCATTGGGACCGGAGATCTTCACTTTGTCGCCGGGCTTGACGTCGCATAGATAATTGGAGCACAGACCATAGTAGGAAGTGCCCGATTCTTCGTAGGCGACTCGTTTAACGCAAAGCGCTACATGCGACGGCGCCCCGGGTTCGCCCATGGCCGGACTGGCTATGGAGTACAGCCGCACACGGTTAGGTTTCCCTTTTTCGTCTTCGCCCGGGGCAATAACCCCCATTGACTGTCCTTCCAGATATCGATAGTCGGTTCCTTTTAGATCCAATACAATGTGGCGAATTTCTTCCGAATAATCCTCGGGGGTCAGTAATGTGTTTTCTATTACTTCGACTTCAACCGGGGATGATGGCTTATAGATCATGGGCGGAGCAGAGAGTCGCTCCAGAGGGTTTTGATTGGTTACCGGCTCCATGAGGACGGACAATTCCATTGATGGCGATATCGGTCAAGTATTCCCCTCTTTTCTATATTTAGAAACCGATTCGAGATTCGCGCATTTTTGATTG
This sequence comes from Leptospiraceae bacterium, assembly GCA_020440935.1. Classification (GTDB taxonomy): domain Bacteria; phylum Spirochaetota; class Leptospiria; order Leptospirales; family Leptonemataceae; genus UBA3465. The sequence goes on from JAGRNC010000015.1 coordinate 5,394, forward strand.
AAATCACAAGGGCTGGTTCGAAGGCTGTAGATAGATGATTCAGGTATCGGGCCTAAAGCGTTCGTTCGGAAACTTTGTGGCCGTTCGCAATGTTTCCTTTGTCATCGAACCGGGAAAAGGTGTTACTGCTTTGCTCGGTCCGAACGGCGCAGGCAAGACCACTACAATGCGGATGATGACTGGCTACTTGCAGCCAGATTCTGGCTCCGTCGAAATCGCCGGCATCCGGTCGGACAGCGAAGAAGGTCGACTGGCCATCAAGAGCAAAATCGGATACCTCCCCGAGAATACGCCTCTCTATCCCGAGATGCTTGTTTCTGAATATCTGGAGTTCATGGGACGAATTCGTGGTCTGGATGGCGATGTTCTGGAACAGGCCGCACTTCGGATGATCGAGGATCTGGAGCTCGGATCGCACTTCTATTCCCCCATTGGCATACTTTCGCGAGGGTTTCGGCAGCGCGTGGGGCTGGCCGGAGCTTTGATTCATGATCCATCGGTAATCATTCTCGACGAGCCCACCGGAGGCCTCGATCCAAATCAGATCGAACAGATACGTGCGTTGATTCGCAAACTGGCCACCGAGCGCACCGTTTTGCTATCCACGCATATTCTCCAGGAGGTGGAGGATATATGCGAAAGAGTCATCATTATGAATGGCGGCGAGGTGGTGGCCGATCAGCGCACCAATGAACTGCAGCGCAGCGAATCGATTCACATTACGTTGCGACACCCGCATAAAACTGTACTCCAAATGAAGTCGGACCTGGAATCCATGGAGATGGTGGAATCGGCTGTTTTTGCGGCCAATGAATCAGGCGCCCATGAGTCCACCGAATCCGCGGGAGTGCAGTTCCACATCGCGGAATTGCAGTGTAGCGGAGCCCCGGAAGCCTTGCTGGCCAGGCTTGTTCAGTCCTCCTACGAAATTCGGTCCTTTTATCCGGGGCATCGCAGCCTGCAGGAAATCTTCCAGGAGCTTACGCACCAGTGAAGTATATTTACAAAAGGGAACTGCAGAACTATTTCAATACACCTATCGGCTATGTCTTTGCCGTGACGGCTCTATTCTTTAACTTCCTATTTTTCTTTACCGGTTTCTTCCATATCCCAGCATTCTGGGATGCAAAGGTGGCAAGTATTCGATCGTACATGGATCTATTGCCGCTAACGTTTATTCTGATGGTTCCGGCCGTAAGTATGCGAATCTGGGCGGAGGAATACAAATCAGGAACCATTGAACTGCTTTCTACCCTGCCTGTGCGCACCGAGTCCATCGTTGTGGGTAAATTCCTGGCAGCGTGGACCTTTATCGCCGGACTGATTCTGGCGGCCTTACCGCTTACCATTGGAATTGCTTTAATCGGTCATTTGGACTGGGGCAGCACATTTTCGCTCTATCTGGGATCGCTTCTGATGGCCGGCGCCTATGTGGCCATGGGAATGGTGCTGAGCGCTCTGACGCGTGAGCAGATTGTTGCATTCATTCTAATATTCTTTGTGAGCCTTCTAATCTATCTGTCCAATTTCTATGTAATCTCCAGGCATCTGAGCCCCTTACTTGCGAACGTTGTGGGATTCTTCACTTTGAGCGCGCATTTCAATAGCTTTTCCCGCGGAGTCATCGATTTTGCGGACACCGCCTATTATCTTTCCTTTATGGTGTTGATGCTTCTGACCAATATCTGGATTCTGAGGTCCCGATCATGATGGAGCGAATCAAACAATGGAACCATAGCCCGCGGTTTATCGCATTGCAGGTTGTCATCGCATTTGTTCTGTTTAACGTCGCAGCATCGCGCGCCTACGTAAGGCTGGATCTATCCAGGGATCAGACGAACTCGCTGAGCGAAAGCTCGAATAAGGTGTTTTCGGAACTAAAATCTCGTGTCCTTATAGAAGCTTACATTTCCAGGGATGTGCCCGGCGAGATCCAGGCCCTCCTGGATCCCATCATTGCGCAGTTGCAACAAATGGATCGCATTGCAGGCGATCGTCTCGATCTTCGCATCTACGATCCGTCCACGGAGGAGCTGAAGGACCGGGCTGTAAGCCGCGGTATTACCGGTCAGCCGGTGGGTCAGGCAACAATGGAAGAAACCAACGTGCGCCAGGGCTATTTTGGCATTTATATGCAGTCTGGCGAGAAAAGCGCCATTCTGGAGCTGGCGCAGGGCGGTGCGCTTATCGACAACTTCGAGTATGCATTTTTACGCCGACTGAAAGATCTGACCACCGAGAAAAAAGAAAGCGGTATTGGCTTCTATAATGCAACCAATACTGCCAGTACCTATCGCCCGCGAACCATGGAAGAGTATGGAAAAGACAACATGTACTGGTTTCGCATGCTCTCCGAAAACGATATGGGGGCCTGGACCGATGTATATGCGGGCGCCCCTGTGCCGCAAGAGGTGGAAACTCTCATCATTGCAGGAATGCCCGATCTATCAAGACTGGATCAATATTATCTTGATCAATTTGTTATGCGCGGCGGCAACCTTCTGATTCTGACCACACCGTTTCAGTTCTCTCTGGAATCGCCGGGCTCGGCCATGAGCTCCATGGGACTGGGCTATTCCAGCGCAGGCGAGGCTACGGTGGATCAAAAATCACTAAAACAATTCAATAATTTCCTGGAACCATACGGTTTCAAATTGAACGGCGAAATACTCTTCGAGCCTTTGCTGGCTGCGCCCGAAATGGATATTCAGGGCCAGTATCTTACCGAATACCGAAACCCATCCTGGGCAGTGTACTCGCACCAATCGGGAAACCTGAGCGAAGATAATTCCATTACTGCCAGTACAGTGCAACTTATTCTACCCTGGACCGGTTCCATAGAAATCCAGAAAGATCGTCAGCCACAGGTGGAATACCAGACATTGGCGCATAGTAGTCGCGATGCCATTGTGGCCGAACAACACAGTCTCAATCTGAAACAAATGCAGGAAGTAGGGCGTAGCGCGCAGGATCAATATGTGGATGGGCCCAGAATCATGATGGCCGAAGCGAAAGGATCGTTTTTTAGCGCTTTCAAAGAAGAGGATTTCGCTTCCTTGCGAAAAGAATATTCCGATAAACCGGGACTGGATCCAGCTAGCTTTCGCACAGTGGCCCCGGAAAAGACCATTTCGCGGATCGTACTTGTGCCCACAGCGTATCCGGTGGCGGACGTATTTCTAACCAACGAATCCAACGCGCGAATTTTTCAGGTTAACATGGCATTTTTCAGTTCCCTTTTAGAGTCATTGCAGGGGGACACGGATCTAGTAGCGGCCCGGCTGCGTACCCGGGGAGTCGACTATATCGAGGGCCCGCCGTCCTGGTTTAGCTATCTGGTGCCATCGCAAGAAGGGTTTCAAATCGTCTTTCAATGGTTTCACATATTGCTGGTTCCCCTTATTCTGGCGCTCTACGGACTGCTGCGGCTAAACAGAAGAAATCAGAAGCGAGGAATACCTCATGACTGATGCAAGTCCCGGCAAAACTGGCTCAACGTTCGCCGATAAACTCAAGGCAAGAGCAGGGAATCTAATTACCATCGCCCAGAAGAATCCAGGATTCAGCCTGATTTTACTGAATTCCTTTTTGGCCATTCTGGTTCTTCTGCTGTACGATCCCATGGGCTGGGTTCATTCCAATTACCAGGACGCCAGGCCCCTGGTAGACATCTCACCGGAAAACATAGATACGCTGGATTCCATTGCTCTTGAAGGAGAGCAATCCTGGGTTATCGCAAGAGGAGAGCCTCAACCGCAGCCGGATAAGCCGGAAAGTCAGCAGCCAGTCGTCAACGAGGAAGTCGCCCTGGAGAAAAGCGTCGATCGATTCGCCTGGAAGTTAAAAGAAGGCGACGCTTCCATAGAAGCGGACGCAAAACGCCTATCCAGATTGCTGCTTTCGTTGCACGATGCCAGGCGATACTACGAGCTCGAGAATACAAAGGCCAACCGAAAACAGTACGGGTTGGATGATGCCTTAAAAATTACAGTAACCGTTTCTGGAAAATCCCAGGAGATTCTGGTGGGTCGCTCCAGCGTGAAAGGAAACGAATCCTATGTTCTCGTGGATGGATCAATCTATTTGGTTCAGGAAAACCTCCGACGGGATCTGGGTAACGAACCATTCTATTTCAAGAGCCGCCGAGTATGGCCGTTGGAATTGAGCCGGGATACTGTATCCATGGTGGAGGCCGACTTTCCGAACGGTCTGCGCAGCGTAAAGATCGCAAAGGCGGGAAACGATTGGCAGCTACTGGCGCCGACTGTGGCTCCTGTGCAGCCGACGGAGATGACTTTATTTCTGGATGATTTGCTGGAGATTCGTGCGGAAGAGTTTCTGAAAGAAGTGCCCCCTCGCATTGACCGCAAGGATTCTTTTACGTTACGCCTGGTTTATCGCAAATCCATGGGGAATCCAGTGGAACTGCAACTGCGGATTCTGGGCAAAAAGGACTATAGTTCTTATTTGTTCGAAAAACCCGATGGTCAACTCTTCGTGGGACGTAGCCTCTATCTGGAAAAGCTATTGCAGCCCGAGGAATCCTTTGTGGATAATGGGCAGGCTCTGCCCGAAACTACCGGCCCCCAGTAGATCTAAGCCTTTACGGTGCGATCACAGGTTTTTTTACCGCGCAATCTGTCAGCTACGGGCAGACCGTTGGGAGTAATCATCCGATTCAAAATAGGGAAACGGTTTGCCATCCTTGAGGCATACAAAGGTGATGGAGCAGTTGATGATTTCGTCTTTTCGCGTACTTCGCGGGTCGTGAACAAAGGCCCTGGTCTGCACTGTAATCGAACTTCGACCAATATGGGCTGTGCGGCAATAGAATACTACGGCCTCGCCGCTTCTTGCCGGCGACTGAAACTTAACATTTTCCATACCCGCCGTGACGAAGTTTGTATAGCCGATGGTCTCCATTACATACAGAGCCGATGATTCGTCCAACCAGGCGAGCATGGTCCCGCCATAAAGATTTCCGTGGTAGTTTAGATCTTTTTCCATCACCAGGTGGCGAGTTACAATGGAGAAATCTTTTAATTCATCAATGCCGTGTTCAATCATTCGGTGCTCCCGCTGGCGCTGGGCGTTTTGGTTTCATGCAAAGCCGCATGAATCTTTGCTGCCAGTTTTTCTCCGATACCCGGGACTTCCATCAATTCTTCCAGGGATGCCTCGGCAATCTTTCTTCCTTCGAAGTGCTTCAGCATTGCCTTGATTCGTGCAAGCCCCACATCCGGAATTTCTTGCTCCAGAATTTTAAGCTGTGCGCGGTTGCTCCGAATGCGCTGATGCGTTATACCAAATCGATGAGCTTCATCTCTCAGATGCCGCAGAATCCGCATTCCTGCCGAGTTCTTATCCAGCGTTAGCGGAATCGATTCGCCAGGAAGATAGATCTCTTCTCTCTTTTTTGCCAGACCTACCATAGGAAGTTCCGTAATTCCAAGGGCGGCCGCAGCCTCGCAGGCAGCCTGGAGTTGCGTGGTTCCGCCATCGATTACGATCAGGTCGGGCAGGGCGGACTCTTCGTTTAGTAGACGCTGTAATCGACGGGCAATGACTTCGCGCATGGAGGCAGGATCATCGATTCCGCCCACCGATCGAATCACGTATCTTCGATACCCCGCTTTGCGAGGTTCGCCGTTCTGGAATTGAACGCCAGATGCCACGGTTGAGCGGCCCTGAAAATGAGAAATATCATAGCATTCGATTATCTCTGGTATGGCGGACAACTGTAGAAAATGTTGAATCTCGGCCAGTCCGCTACTGCGATCCTTACTCTTAACTTTTATGATTTGTTCTTTCAGTAGTAGTTCGGCGTTCTTTTTCACCATTTCCATTACTGTTGCGTTCGGACCTCGGGAAGGCTGATGGATTCGGATCTTTCGCGATGTCTTTTTGGAGAGCCAATCCTCCAGGCTGGACTTTTCCTCGATTGCATGCGAAACGAGTATTTTCGATGGAATTGCCTGCGAAGCAAGATAATATTCGCGCACAAAGGATTGCAGGATTTCTGGCTCATCCGATGCTTCAATACCTGTGAGAGGAAATGCCTTGCGTCCGGTTAGATTTCCGTTTCTATATTCAAAGATTACCGCCTGCGCATAGGAATCGTCCCGGGCCACAGCCACCACATCTTCGTCGGCAGCGGAAGGACGGGAAACGCTCTGCCGTTCCTGAAAGCGACGCAGGGAGGCCAGAATGTCGCGATAGATGGCCGCCCGCTCAAAATCCATGGCCTGGCTGAATTCCTCCATGCGCTTGCGTACAAGCTCTTCGAGTAGCTCGTGTTTCCCTTCCAGAAAGAGTATGATTTCGTCGACGATCTTCTTGTATTCCGATTCGGGCACATTGCCCTGGCAGGGAGCCAGGCAGCGATTGATGTGAAAGTTCATGCAGGGCCGTCGCGGACGCGGAAGAGGTAACTTCTGCCGCACCTTGCGAATAGGAAAGGTCTTATGAATCAGATCCAGTATATGCCGCGCGGCTCGAACATCGGTATACGGACCGAAGTAGCGATTTCCATCTTTGCGGACCGATCGTGTCAGGAATATGCGCGGAAATGGTTCGGAAGTGGAAACGCACAAATACGGAAATCGCTTATCGTCTTTCAGCCTAACATTGAATCGAGGTTTGTGTTTTTTGATTAAAGTGTCTTCGAGAATTAGAGCGTCGGTGGAAGTTTCCGTGGTGATCCATTCTAGGTCCGCAGCGCGTTCCATCAAGAAAGCAGTTTTGATCGTTTCCGGTTTGAGGTAATTGCGCAACCGATTCCTCAGGCGATCCGCTTTGCCCACGTAGAGGATCTCGCCTGCGGAGTCTTTCCACAGATAGCAACCCGGATCCAGAGGGGCCCGGGCAACCTTCTGCGCAATTTGCTCGGTAGCCATATTTGCAATCTGCGAAGTACGCCGCCAGGCTTCCACTGAAAAAGCCAGGGAAGCCTCCAGGTCCATTGCTAAAACACTTTTCCGTCTTCGGCCCGATTTGAGTCTGCGCATATGGCCTCCATCACCCGGTTTTCTCAGCGCTACGATCGAATATCCGGCATCCAGGAGTTGATGGTCGATCTGGACCGGGCTCTGAGCGGACCGGACCACTTCCACATGCTGGGCGGCGGAAATCCGGGACGTATTCCGGAGATGGAAACATTTTTCCGCGAAGAAATGCATTCTCTTCTTTCCGAAGGGGATCGTTTTGAGCGCGCTCTGGGTATTTACGATCATCCTGGAGGTAGCGTTCCGTTTCGACAGTCTATGGCTCGACTGCTAAGGGAAGAATGTGGCTGGGATGTAGGTCCAGAAAACATTGCCCTTACTCAGGGAAGTCAGAATGCATTTTTTCTATTGATGAACCTCTTCGGCGGCCAGCGGTCGGATGGAAGTCCAGCGAAGATCGTTTTTCCGCTGAGCCCCGAATACATTGGCTACGAGGACGTGGGCATAGAATTGGGCACTCTTCAATCCTTTCTGCCTCAGGTCACATTGCTGGAGGATGGCTTCTTTCGTTATGAGATCGATTTTGATCAGCTGAAGATTGACGAAACTACGGGGGCCGTATGTCTTTCGCGGCCGTGCAACCCCACCGGAAACAATATCTCGGAGGAGCAACTAATTCGACTTCATGGAATCTGTCGCAGCTTTGACGTGCCGCTAATCATCGACGCAGCATACGGCCTACCATTTCCCGGAATCGTCTTTGACGATAGCAAACCCTTCTTTCGCGACGGATGCATCTCCATCCTCAGTCTTTCGAAGCTTGGTCTTCCCGGATTGCGTACTGGCATCGTGGTCGCTCCAGATGATGTGGTGCGAAAGATCGAAAAATTGAATTCGATATTTAACCTTAGTTGCGGCGGAATGGGCCCGGCTCTAACACTCCGCTCTATCGAAACTGGTTCATTACTTGCTAAGTGCAAAAGCATATTACAGCCGCACTATCTTCGAAGCAGAAACCTGGCCATAGAGAAACTGAGAAACGGCCTGGGCGACAGGGTACGTATCCATGAATCGGGCGGCGCATTCTTCTTATGGCTATGGTTTGATGCACCGATTTCCACGACAACTCTCTACGAAAAACTGAAAGAAGCAGGAGTCATAGTCGTACCTGGAAAATACTACTTCCCTGGATTGACCGAGGATTTTGAACACCGGGATAGATGCATTCGCCTTAGTTTTTCGCAGGAGGCGAGCACCATCGAAGCTGGAATTGATACGCTCGTTGAAGTGGTGGGCAAGGAGCTTGCATCGCTATGAATGAAGACAAGACCGTCGATTCTCTAATTTCGTTGCTCGTTGATCGTCAGCTGGACTTTGAGCTGCGCCGCTGCCGAAATGAAAAACTGCAGCCAGAGTTGATTGCTCAGTATACTGCAATGCTTTCCGGCGAAGCTTCGACTCTGGGCGATTTAATCGGCGACGAAGAGTTCCAATCCCTGAACTGGACTCTGGCTTGCATCGGTTTACGGTCGGCCGGTTCTGACATGATCAAGAAGCGGTTTTTTGTAGATGTTCTGGAGAAAAAGCCGAACGTATTTGCATTCAGTCTTGATCGATTGATTTCGGGCGAAAGGGCGCGTCAGGGTATTCAAGCCACCCTCGAACTGGAAAAGTTGCGAAAGGAGTTAATTCGTACTGCCGTATACAACCCTTTCTTCGCCCAATTTCTTTCAGAAGTTCTATACAATGGTATCCGTGGCTTTCTCACCGATGGCGGAATTGGCAAAGATATCCCGGTGGCCGGCAACATTATGCGTGCAGGGCAGGCGCTGCTCGGCAAGGCGATGGAGGGGCTACAGGGTAACTTCGAAAAGCCCATCAAAGAATTCATCCGAAAGAACATCGATTCCACAATGCATCATACGGAAAAGATGTTGTATTCCGCTTTCGAAGGCGAAGAGTTTGCTGAAACAGCGCAGCAGATCTATCAAGACTGGGCGGGCCGGGAGCTCGGATCTATGCTGGAACTGATTTCGGCCGAGGAATACGCAGCAGCCGCAGAGATTCTGGCAGATTGGCCTGAATTCCTGGCCACCTCTCCTGAAATGGAAGCTCTGGTTCGCGGGGCTTCGCAAGCCTTTTATGAATCGCGTAAAGGTATATCGCTACAATCGATACTCGAAGAGCATTCCATCGATCGCAAGGAATTGGCCAGCCTGATGGGAACGGTTCATTTTCGACTGATGCGCTGGCAGGATCAAGCCGGTGTGCTCGAGAAGGATTTGCGAAAGCGAATCAGTTCCTTCTATAAAGATGAGTCCTTGCGCGAAGAGATCGAAGGCTATCTGAAATAGGCGCTCAATACCCACACATTCCTCATTACAATGTCGGTGGGTCTAAATCGCACCAGGAAAAAGTGGGGATGCACCTGTAAGCCGGATTCTGTGGACCACCGTCATTTCTCTTGCCGAATCGGTTACCCGAACGGTCTTTGCTCTCTACCCGCAGCCTTGATCGGGCCGATCTTGACGGCTGCTTACTTGAGATTGCACCGAAGAGGGTTTACCCTGCCACCTTCCTTGCGGTCGGCGCGGTGAGCTCTTACCTCACCTTTTCACCCTTACCCGGAGGCGGTATATTTTCTGCGGCACTTTCCGTAGTCGAACCGTCGCCAGTTCGACCCCCGGGCATTACCCGGTCTTCTGCCCTCTGGTGTCCGGACTTTCCTCACTCCCCGTTAGGGGCCGCGCGACGATGCAGTGCATCCCCGGTAACCGTATCTTTAGAAGAAAGCAGAGTGGCAAGGCAGAAACCATGCCCAAAGCGACAATGCATTAGGCGACCCGAACGCGTCCCTTGATTGATGCCGGCTTAAATCCACGGGGGCTTTTAAGTCGAATACGATCGTACGAGGACCGCCATTTTCGGTATAAAGCGTGCGGGTTATGCGCCGCGGCCGGTTTTAAGGCGAACGTGAGCTGATGCAATACTCCGTTTTCGACTTAAACCGTGCGAGTTAAATCGGGGCGGCCGGTTTTAAGGCGAACATCCATCGGTTTCCACATAAAGGATTCGACTTAGAGCC
>JAGRNC010000159.1 GCA_020440935.1 Leptospiraceae bacterium
TCGGCGATGGTGGCGGGGTTCAGAGGATGGTCTTCGGGGATGCCCGCTTCTACTTTACCTACCAGGTCTGCGCCCACGTCGGCCGCTTTGGTGTAGATACCGCCGCCCACACGAGCAAACAGCGCAATAGAAGATGCTCCCAGAGAGAATCCGGAAAGGATGTTTAGAACTCTTGCTGTGGCTTCATTTTCAAAGCCGTAGATACTTTCGTATCCTGCGAACAGGGCCGCCAGGCCCAGGGTTCCCAGACCAACCACCGACAGACCCATAACCGATCCACCGGAGAAGGCAATGGATAGCGCCTTTTCCAGCGAGCTGCGGGCTCCGTTGGTAGTGCGTACGTTTGCCTTTGTGGCAACGCGCATTCCCAGAAATCCAGCCAATCCGGAACAAAGAGCGCCTACGAAGAAGCTCAGTGCTACGAGCGGGGATGATGTAGCGGGGTCGGCCGTAATTCCAAGAATGGCCGCTACCACAATTACAAAGATAATGAGTACTTTATACTCAGCCTTTAGAAAGGCCATGGCGCCTTCTGCAATGTGGGCGCCGATTTTGATCATTTTATCTGTGCCCGGCTCCTGCTTATTGATCCACGCAGTACGCCAGAAGCTGTACAGAAGGGCTAGAACGCCCGATCCGATCGCAATATACACGTATTCCATGTATTTCTCCTTAATATTAGAAGTCGCACCCTGCCAGGGCAGTGATGCCGCCAGGGCATGCAGAATTCTATTTATGTTCCGAATGCCCGTTACGCTCCCGATTCCGGTTGCGCTTTCTCTATTTCCTGGCTCGAACCGCGCCTTATGAATCAAGTTCTGGGGAGATTCATCGAAGATGGAATACAGGACGATTCCTATCTTGCCAGGAAGGCCATCAGCACAATGACTGCCCCACATCTGTCAAGCCGAAAACCCCGACTTCGGTGCCTCTCGCCTTTAGCACTACGGTACGTAGTAGCGAGCCCGATGCGTGCTATTCGGAAGGACTTGTTTTTGCGGTGGGGCCGTCGGGCCTGGGCTCTTCTATTTGTAGCGGCCTGCTTTGGCTCGGGGATCTGGGGCCGCAATGTCGATGACCAGAATCTACAGTCCGCCGAGCAGTCCTATCGAAGGGGCTTTGCCACCGAGGCCGAACATTATCTGGAACGCATTCCGGCTTCTAGCGAGGTTCGCTCCAGCCAGCAATATTTGGAATTGCGAACGCTACTCCATTTCTACACCGGTGACATTGTATCGGCGCGCAGGGAGTTGGCTCAGCTTCATTCAGGTGGGCGCATTGATCCGTCGAATGCCGATCCATTCGATCTCTACTATTTAGAAGAGCTTTTTGCCTTGCGGCAATTTCCCTTGCTGTCTATTTTGAAGAGCGATGGTAACTCGGATTGGTCGGACTTTGAGAAACGATTGGCCCAGGCCAGTTATCCTCTATTTGCCTGTACCATAAACCGTGATCCGGAAAGCGGGGCCTGGTATCTTCCGGGCAAAGTGCCGCTACAGAAGCATCTACTTTTTAAGGATCCTCTGGCCTTCGATTCCGTTCGCGGCCGAAAAGCAAATCCGGGCGATGTATTTCAGCTGGCTCTTCTGGCCCGCATCGCCCGGTCCTATGCGGCAATCAAGAATGGCCGACCGGTTTCGAACGAGGCCTCCCCCGGCCGCGAACTACGTCTCTGTCGCGAATCGCTGGAGCGTCAGATGGAGAAATCCGGCCCATTCACAGAATCCACCAGGTCCCAACTGGAGGAATACCTGTATCGGCTTTATTTCGCCCAGTGGGCTCTTACCGATTCCGTGGATTCTTTGTTCGACCTTGCGGACTTTCTGTATCGGGGCAAAGATGATCCTGGGAAGGCTGCCGAATCCATCTATTTATTTCGAATGGCCATTGCCAGACTCATCGCCGAGCTTCCGTGGAAGGTTGATTCGCATGCCGAGGCAGGCGAAAGCCGGCGTAGCCGCTTTTTTCTTGCGATGATACTGCGAAAACTGGAGGCGCTCTATGGTCGGCTGGATCGGCCAGGCGATGCCAAAACTGTGGCATCCATGGCCGGCGCCATTGAAGAATTCCTTTATGCCACGTCGGGATCGGTGTCGGCGGAACAGGCGGCTCAGTCCATGGCTGCCATGCGACGGGGCATCCTCGATGCATGCAGCGAAGACCGATCCAACCGCGAATCTTTTGTATTTCGTATACTTTTTGCCGGCGATGAAAAGGCCAGAGCCTTGCTTCAGCGAACGCTTTCCAGGCGCGATGCCGATGCCGAATCGTCCGAGCTTTTTTCTGTTATGGAATTTCGGTACGGCGAGCTTTCGCCTTGATACATGCGCACCACAGGAGTAGGGCGTCCCACGCCTTTGAGGATTGCTTCTTTTCGTTCCGTTTGCATGCCGCTATTTTGTATCATTTCGGCCACCGATGGGTGATTCCAGATTGAATCGGTAATCCAAATTTCTCCCGAGCTTGCCAGACCCTGCACCCGGGCTGCCACATTCACCGATTGCCCAAAGTAATCCAGTCGATCATCGGTCATGACGGCCAGAGCGGGCCCTTCGTTCAGTCCCACCTTCAAGCCAAGTTCGTAGCCCTGATCTTTCCATCTGGTATTCAGCGCATCCAGCCGCTCCAGCATTTCCAGCGCGGCCATCATGCCATCGACAGGTCGGGAGAAACTGGCCATGATTGCATCGCCCATGGTTTTGACAATGGCGCCTTCGTGTTTCTTGACGGTAGCCGTTAATTCTTTGAAGTGATCCTGCACCAGTCGATAGGCTACCAGGTCGCCGGCGCGGTCGTACATCTCTGTGGAACCACGTAAATCGGTGAACAGAAGAGTAAGACTCTTGATATTAAGGTTGAGATTGGGCGAAAGCTGTTGGATGCGGAACAGTTCGCGAAAGCTTTGATTGTTGAGTAGTTCGCGTGCGGTCAGGAAGGGATCTACTTTCGTGGGATGGATTGCTACGATTTCCGTGATGACATTCGGGTTTGGATGCAGAACGTTAGTGCCCACTCTTCGCGCCGTGCGATTATGCACGTGCACAATGTACTTGCCTGGCGGAACTCTTTTTTCGAAAGGAGTAAAGCCCGACTCAAGAAGCTCTATGTGCAACTCATCCCCCGGATTGGTGGCCTCCGGATCGACGTAGAAGAAAGAGCCCGAATTGGCATCGACGGTGGCCACCTGTAAAATATGGCCCTGGCGATTGGAACCTTCCTGCAGTTTGGTCCCAAAGGAGAAGCTGGATTCTGGTTCCAGAACCTGGAATCCGCGCATGGTGCTCTGAATCCAGGCAAGGAGTTCCGGCGATTTATTGTAGTTTGGAGAAAAATGATATCGAAAGTAATTCTCTACGGTTGCCAGAGGATCGATTCGAAGCGCATGCACGGATTCATGAATTCTAAAAGCCACCTCCACATGATCATCCAGCTGCGTTTCCACGTTGATGTTGCAGATATAGCAATGGAATGATTCGCCTTCAATTTGATCCAATTCCTGATGCGAATGCACAATGCCGCCGCACATAGGGCATGTAAGATTGTATAAGAAATCGAACAGTCCTACCTTGGCGCCATGAACAAATGTGTGGATTGTATCTTGAGTATCCAGCTGATGCGAACGCGCGAATGTGTACGGATTGATTCGATTCAAGGCCCAATCATCCATTTCTGGCAACTGGCGTTGCATTACCTCGAGGACTGTGGGCGAAAGCTGCAAAAAGCTCTTTAATGCGGCAAATTTCTGATCCAATACAGCTTCTTTCATCGGAGGCAAGTATCCGCCAAAATCTGGAATCGGCAAGTAGAAATTTGTATATGCAAATGAAAGGCCGGGGCGCTAAAGCTGCTCCAGCCCTGGGAATTCAGTTAGATGTGGACCCCGCCCGAGTACGCACTCATGGAATTTTGGGTCGTGGGTTCTGGGCGCCGGGGTTTCCGCGTGGCTGACTACGGGGCCGGCCAGCCAGATGGAACATTTCCGTCCACTTTGCCCAGCCCCACTTCGGTCATATTCAGATTCTGGGTAAACAGTCGATTAAATACACCGCTATCGCCTGGATCCTGGAAAGTCACTGTGACCAGCGTGGATTTTCCGTTCTCGTCGTGGATTCCCAGGTCCACCAATCGCTGTCCCGGTTTCAGCGACAGAAGCAATCCTAACTTTCCGTCGGTTTTCTCATCGTATGTTTGGTGGACTTTAAACTTGAGACCCGCATTGCCCATGGCATCGATCAGTGCAGGAATAAAGGTACCCACCGGCTGGGGCGCCCGATAGATCCGTTTTTCGGCCATCAAGGAGCCTGTTATTAGAAATGCGGCGATGGCCGCGATCAGGTAATATCTTCGCATTGTTGTCTCCGCTGGCCCCTGAAACAGGGGAATCCACGAGATTGAGCCCTACTATGGCTCTTTTCTACCCATCGGCCCTGTCCAGATTTCCTTGACACCAAATCGATGCAAAATCATGCGAAAGGTCCGTGATTGAAAAGGTAAACCAGCTTCTATTTTTTGACAACCTGGCATTGTATTATGTTCTTCGAGAAATCCCGCCCGTCGTCGTCGCGCGCGCATTTTTAACCATCGACTCCCGCCTGAGCGGATCGCTACTGGGTATCATGGATGCGGAGCAGAGGACTACGGTTCATGCTTACATGATTAAGGAAAACGACGAAGACGCCACAAAAAACGAGCAGGCGGCGCATTCCCTGGTGGATGTGGCAAACGAGCTGATGAAGAAAGGCATCATCAAAAAGGAAGGCCAGCACTTTCGAGGAGTGCAGGCCGCCGAATCAGAAAGCTAAGCATTCCGGCCGCAGATGCCTGGGCCGGAAACTCGGATCGCTACCGTCTAAATGGTCCTCTTTACTGATCCTTGCCGACCATCCGCTTCAGGCTCTTCCAGATTCGCTTCCATTGCCAGAGTATCACCGCAAGGATTAAGAGCCATAAGATGTTTTCCAGTAGCCAGTACGTCAGGGCCAGGAAAGAATTCAGCACCGATTTTAGAGCGTTCTGATAGGCGGGCACCTCAATGGCGCTTTCGGCAGCGGGGCCCTGCACATAGATCTCAATCGTTGCCCATTTTACCCGATCCTGGATCTTCCATTTCTCGAACTGCGCCTGATCCTGCTGATCTTCGGAAGCGCTAATCAGGTTTTCGGCCTGAATCTGATTCTGTGGCGCCGCGCGATTCTGCAGAGCCTGACGTCGAATGGAACGCAGCGCTTCGCGCTTTAGTTTGATGCCCTGCCAAACCAGGTTTTCCGTATGGTCGGTAACATCTACGGACTCCTGTTTTAGAATACCAATGGAGCGGAGCTCTTTCAGAGCATCATAGAGTCGGGCCGAATCCACTCGCATGGTGGCCTGAAAATACTGGGTCTCATAGGCAGAAGTGCGAGAAGAAGAAAGAAAACCGTATTTGGAAGCGACCCGGTAGGCAGTCTCTCGCGCCTCCAGCACCGAATCGGATTTAAAGTTAAGATGAACCTGATACTCCAGCATTCGCTCTTTTGCGTCCAGGCTAACATCCAGAGCAATGGGGCTGAATAAATCTCCGGATTCTATTTCATCTTTCTTTTCTGCGCCGGTTTGTTGATCATCCGATAGCCGTGCCCGTTCGGTGGCGGGCGCTTGCGCCGAAGGAGCCTCTTCCGATTCGTTGAGTGCGTCTTTCGACATACCTGGTTGAGAAGGGCTTTCCGATTGGCTACAGCCGGCCATTATTAATGCTGCAAATATGATAGCGGCGGACCGCAGATAAAGTCGACTTGCTTCCATGTAGCTATGACGTAAAAACCGGGCCGCAGGTTCAATTCGACTTGCAGGTCCGGACGTTAATGGTTACTTTCGACCATCTATGGAACCATTTCGACTGGCCGACTGGGTGCTGCAGGGCACCGGAAAACTCAGCTCCGACACTCTTAGCGGGCTAAAGAACTTTCTTGGCCAGTCTATGGATTGGTCGGGGGATCAATTAGAAAAGCTTTCCGATCAAGCCTTTATTCGGGAATCAGATGTAGGCCGCGCATTGTACCAGGCATCCAGGGGAATGAAGGATGGGGCACGAGCAACCAGCGATGCTCTGGGAATGGCTTCCAAGGCCACCGAGTATGCCTTTGAGATCGCGCGAAAGAGCGTGGCCGATACAGATCGGACGGTCGAAGAAATTCTCTTCGAAAACGTTTCTGTGGCCAGCGTTGCGGGTTCCTCCTTTGCAGGCGTACCAATCAGCAAGATCAAACCGTCTTTT
>JAGRNC010000160.1 GCA_020440935.1 Leptospiraceae bacterium
GTTAAGAACAGGGCGCGCAATGGAAATTTCTATTGGGTGGAAGCCACCGTTAGTCCAGTATATGAAAAGGGGGCCATCGCAGGATATGTGTCGGTAAGAAAGGCCGCCACCGAAAAACAGCGCATGGCAGCCGCTGCCCTCTATGCAAAGATCTGGAAGAATGATAAAAAGGCCACTGCACTGTTGCGTCACGGGCCGACTCTGTGGCAGCGAGCTCTCATTCCTGGACTCTTGATCGCATTTGCCGGAATAATCCCCGCCTTGAACCAGCTTCTGCCGTTTAGCTATCCATTCTGGCATTCTGTGGCGCACGTAATGCCTTTCGTTCTGTCTCTTCTAGGGCTTTTCGGCTTCTTTCTGATTGGTTCCAGGCTAAGGCGCGACATTGGCGCATCCACTCGAAGGATGCAGCAGATCCTGAGCGGTCAGGTGTATTCTGCATCGGAGATGCGCGGCGATGAAGTTAGCTGCGCGGAATTGCGGGTGGGCGGAAATGTATGTCGTAGCTTGGCCATCAACCTCTGGGGATTGCTCTACCAGATCCAGAAAAGCACGGAGTCCTGGAAAGGAATTGCCGAGGATTTAAGCCAATCGGCGAGTCAAATGCGCGAGTGGACAGCTGATCAGGCTGCCGCCTCCGAAGAGGCATCTGCGGCTGTGACGCAAATGGATGAGAACATTTCTTCTATTAATGAGAGCGCCGGACGCCAAATTGAAGACCTCAAGAAAGTTTCCGCTGCTTTGAGCGGATTTTCAGCAACAATGGAGGGTATGCATCGGCTGGCGGGCTCCCTGTCTGGGGCAGCCCAAAGCACCGATGTGCAGGCCTCCGAGGGAAGCCAGCGAGTGACGCAAACTGCTCGATCCATGGAACGCATTGAGGCAAGCTCGGCCCAGATTGGTTCCATTATCAAAACGATTACCGGAATTTCGGAACGGGTGAATTTGCTCTCTCTGAATGCATCCATCGAATCGGCCAGGGCGGGAGAAATGGGCCGCGGCTTTGCCGTGGTGGCCGAAGAGATCTCACGGCTGGCAGAACAAACCGCCAGTTCGGTAAAAGAAATTGCCGGACACCTGGAGCATACGGCGGCCGAGGTGGAATCCGGCACGGCGCAGGTTAAGGATCTGGTGGGCCTTTTTGAAAGCATTCGTTCTGGAGTGGGACAAATCAATCGACTCTCATCGGAAGCGTTGCAGGAGATGGAAGAGGGCAACCAGCAAATCCAATCTGTGGACGGCCTTGCCGGTGAAGTGGCTCAATTCGCCCGATCGATTGGCTCGCATGTGCAGGACCAGAAAAAAGGGGCCCAAGAATTGTCGACTTCGGTGTCGGCTATCGCAGCCAAAAGCGAGGAGCTTTCGGGCCAATCCGACTCTTTGCACGAATTTGCCGGTCGCGTGGCCGGAGGGGCCAGCACCCTGTTTAATCTAACGGATCATTTTCAGGTGGACCCGGGGACGCCGCGCCGGGATTAGCCGGGCCTGATGCACGGGAAAACCGCGATGGGAAGCGCGAAATGTTTGCAACCTGTACGGGTTCGCCAAGAATCGACTTATGTCCCCCCCTGCTGCCTCCATCGACACAGGGCCGTTGGTCCAGCTGCTGGATTCCACAAAAAGCCCGTTTGATGTATCCATTGCCTCGGCCCGAACCTGCTACTCATCGGCCGGGCTAGTATACCCGGAGCAGGTATCCGCCGACGAAAAGTCCCGGGCCCTTCGGGATCGTATCGCCTCCAGCACCATGAAGGCCGGGCATCTTACCACCCGGCAGCATCCACAGTTCATATTCGCCATCGATCGAGTAAGTCGGCAACTCATCTGGAGCTTCTTACATTCGCATCCGTACTATAACTCCGAGCAGGTTTCGCAGCGCTACGTTAAGGTAAAGGCAGATCAAGCCTATTATCCGTCCTCGCTGGAAGCCCGCCCCGCGGCCGCCGCCATATATCAGCGCATTATTGCGCGGTCCACAAATGCATACTTCGAACTAATGGATCTTTTGGAAGAGCCGGCCAGTAACGTATATTTTCAGGTGTTTCGGGCGCGGGCCCGGCAGCCAGACAAATGGAAGCGATCTATTCAGAAGAAAACCATGGAAGTGGCTCGTTATGTGCTTCCCACCGCTACGTATGCCTATCTTTATCACAGCATTAACGGCCTGACTTTGCATCGGTATCGTCGTCTTTGCGAAGCATGCGATGTACCCGAGGAAGCGCGAATGCTGGTGGATCGAATGTGGGAGCAGGTGCAGCAGGCAGATCCGCTATACGCTGCAGAAATGGCCGATCCCATACCCCTGGAAGAAACCGCCGAATACAGATTTTTCGCCGACTTCTTTCTGGAAAATGACAGCGCGCAAATGAGTCGAGAGTTCATCCGCGAATACGACGAACAAATGAACGGAATGTATTCGCGGCTGGCAGGTTATACTACGGATGCGCCCGCCGTAATCGCAGGAGCGGTTCGAGCCGTTCTTGGCATTCCATCCAATGCATTGAGCGACGGGGAGGCCATCGAGCTACTGCTTCGTCCTTCGCGTAATGCACACCTGGGTTCCACGTTAAACGAAAGTACCATGTCACGGCTTTCCCGGGCCCTTTTTAATGCCTCCTATACCTTTCAAAAGAAGATTTCGCACACTGCGGATTCGCAGGATCAAAGGCATCGGATGGTTCCTGGTTCGCGCCCCATTCTAATGCGTCATTTTACCGGTGAGCCCGATTACATTGTTCCTGAATTGATTCGGCAGTCTTCTGCGGCGGGCGACTACTATGCGCGCACTATGGATGAGATCTTTGGCGGCATTGTAGAGTTCTTGAATGCAGGCGGCACCGAAGAAGAGGCTACCTATTTGCTTCCCAATGCATTTCCCATTCGTTTCTACGAATCAGGGGATCTTCTGAATTTGCATCATAAATGGAAGGCTCGCACCTGCTACAATGCCCAGGAAGAAATATTCAAGGCTTCCGTAGAAGAGTTACAGCAAATTCGACAGGTGCATCCAGAGATCGTCTCCTGGATTCTTGCTCCCTGCGCATTACGTAAAGATGCAGGCGCCACTCCCTATTGTCCGGAAGGAGACCGTTTCTGCGGCATTCCTGTATGGAATCAGACCATAAATCAATACAACCGGGTGATCTAGGCAAAGAAGAATCCACCGGGCATTTCCCGGTGCTTCTGGAAGAAATCCTGGATCTGGCTTCGCAGGCTGTGCAGGACTGCGGCGGCCCCGCAAATTGCTCTATTCTGGACGGTACCCTGGGCGCCGGCGGTCATAGTCTTGCTCTTTCAAAGATCGGCGCTCCTATGATCCTTTCCGACCGCGATCAAAGAATGGTATCGATTGCAAAGGAGCGCTTCTTGAGCGAAGGAGTGGAGTCCTCCGAACCGCGTTTTGATTGGCGGTGTAGTCGAGCCTCCGAACTGGAACTTGCCCCCGACCTGGGATTTGCGCTGCTGGATCTGGGCATCTCTATGATTCATTTGAAAGGCATGAATGCTGGCTTCTCCTACGACGACGATACGCTGGATATGCGCCTCGATCCGGAATTGCCCGATTCGGCGGCCGATCTGCTAAACAACCTGGATGAGCAATCGCTGGCAGATATACTGTTTCAATATGGAGAGGAGCGGGCATCCCGTAAAATTGCTGCGCGCATTGTGGCTTCCAGACCCCTGGAATCGGCAAGACAGCTTGCAACAATAATCGAAAAGGCCATTCCCGGTCCTAGAAAACGAGCGCACCCTGCGCGAAAAACATTTCAAGCGCTTCGCATCGCGGTCAATCGAGAATTGCAGGAGGCAGCCCAGGCGGTGGATACCATAGCCGCCGCATTAAAGCCAGGCGGTGTTCTGGCCATAATAACATTTCACTCCCTGGAAGACCGACTGATCAAGCAAACCTTTGCAAAACTTTGCGGAGCGAACCAGCCGCCGGAGCAATCCAACAAGTACTTTCCGGCGCCGGAGGCGGATGCGCCGCTCTTTGAAAAGGCTATTCGAAAATCCATTACTCCCTCGGCGGAAGAACAAGAAAAGAACCTGGCAAGCCGCTCCGCGCGACTGCGAGCTATTCGTAGAAGGATTATCGAATGAGCGCCCTCAAAATTCGGTTGCGATATCCGGCTCTGGCCGCTCTGATCGCCTGCTTTGTAGCGGGCTTATATATGTATGTCTCCATGAACATTGAGACCTCGCTGCTCGAGCGGGAGATTCGGCTGGCGCGCTACGAAAAACGGGACTGGGAAAGAAAGAACTCTGCGATTCGCGCTGAAATTGCGCGCATGGAAGGCGAAGGCTACGAAACCATTTACTGGAAGTTGTACGGAGCGCTTCCTTTTTACGAAGATAATACGATCATTTATGTGGATCTAAACAAATTGCATCCCGGCGAAATTGGCGAGGAGTATGCAGGGCAGGGGCAAAAGGAATTGGCTCCGCTGGATACCAAAAACCAGGAGGAACAAAACGAGGGCAATCCTGCCGTGGATCCCTCCGACCCGCAGGAAAATCGGGGCCATCCCTCAGAGCGCGATACTGCGCCATCAGAGGCCTCCTCGCCGCCCACGGATCGATCGCATTCCCCTTCGCTATGGGAGCGAATTGTCCCATGAAGCTAGCCGATCTTATTGAGGCCATGGGAGCGGATGTGACCATTCGCGGCCACGTGCGCGACACAAACATCGATACCATTACCGACGATAGCCGGGAGGTGACGTCCCGGTCCATCTTTGCCGTAACGGCGCTTTCGGAAAAGCACCTGGCCGATGCTCTGGAGCGCAAACCGGCTTTGCTCATTATACCCCGAAGCCTTCTAAGTTCCCTATCCAAGGACTATCTTCGCGAAGGCGCCGTCGCATTCGGTACACGACCAGCAAGAAGCCGACCGGAATGGATCCTGGGGTCCATGGCCGGGCACCTCTATGAACATCCCGATCGCTCCATGGAGCTTGTGGCCGTTACCGGAACCAACGGAAAGACCAGCATTTCTCAGATGATCTATTTTTCCTGGAAGAGTCAGGGACAGCCTTGCGGCGTTATCGGTACTCTGGGGGCTCGGTGGTTTGACGGAGAAAAGGAAATTACCCTGGATACGGGATATACGACGCCCCGGAGCTATCAGTTGCTCCAGCTCTTGCAGCAAATGCAGCGAGCCGGCATTCGGCGCGTGGCTCTGGAGGCATCCTCGGAGGCGCTGGCGCTGGGGCGTCTCGAAGGAATTCGCATTAGCAAGGCGGTGTTCTGCGGGCTTTCCATGGATCATTTGAATTACCATAAAACAATGAGCCGATATTTCATGGCAAAGTTGCATTTATTCGCCTTGCTGCGCCGTAGTCAGGGGCATGCTATTATCCAGGATCTAACCGACTATCGCATATCCAAAAAACCAGTGGATTCCGAACAGCCCCATTCGCTTACATCCCGACCGGGCAGCGATCGGGCGGCCAGACGACTGGAGCGGTTTTTACTCCGCAGCAATGGATCGTTCGAAATCGTAAGCGAATTTCGCCCATTTGCCCTGAACGTATCGGTGGAATTCAATGTGCGCAATGCTAACCTGGCGTGGCGGGCCAGCGGATTGAACTATGCGAAAGATCTCTTCGCTTCTATGTCCGATGTGCCGGGTAGAATGAACAAGATCGAAGTGGGGCCCGGGATTGATGCAATCGTCGATTATGCCCATACTCCCGATGCTCTGGAGCGAATCCTGGAACAGCTACGCACCGCCGGATACAATAAGCTGATTTGTGTGTTTGGATGCGGAGGCGATCGGGATCGAGGAAAGCGAATTCCTATGGGACGCGCTGCCTTTACTGGCGCGGACGTTGCAATCGTTACCGATGACAATCCTCGCACCGAGGATGCGGGTGAAATTCGCGCAGAAGTATTGCGCGCGGCGACTGATCTACCTGGTAATAGCGTTGCCCGGGTTCTGGAAATGGCCGATCGCAGAGAGGCGATCCGTCATGCTCTGGAATTGGCTCTGGAACTGCAAAGCGCGCGCTTGTCAAATGCGCATGGATCCGAATCCGGGGCCACGAATGTAGACGAAATCAAAGCGAACAGAGCGAACAACGCGGATGAGCCGGATGAATCGAATGGAAACGGATCTATAGAGAACCTGAGGCTGGCTGTACTGATCGCTGGCAAAGGACATGAAGATTACCAGATTTACGGCCGGGAGAAGCGGCACTTTTC
>JAGRNC010000161.1 GCA_020440935.1 Leptospiraceae bacterium
GTTTGGTATGGCAGTTCGAAGGCGGGTATCCAGAATCAATCGGCTTTGAATTTCACTTTCCATGGATGACTCGAACCATTTGAAGCGATTTCGGCCATGCGCCTTGGCCCGGTACATGGCAGCATCGGCATTCTTTATGAGCTGGTGAATATCGGTGCCATCCACAGGAAACCGGCAAATACCAATCGAGGCCGACAGATATAGCTCATGGCCTCTAACTTGCAAAGCTCCATAAAATACATCCAGCACCTGCCTGGACAGCGCCTCGGCACGAATTGGATCGCTGGAACGCATAACCATCATGAATTCGTCGCCTCCCAGTCGGCTCAAAAATACCGGCTCATCGGCCAATTCGCTAAACTTCTGCGATACGATCTGCAATAATCGGTCCCCCACATCGTGGCCCAGAGTATCGTTGATGTTTTTGAAATGATCCAGGTCAATGAAGAGCAGAAACCCTGGATCTTCCTTTTCCAGAGTTTCGCTGAGGTGGTCGTACAATGCCTGGCGATTCGGCAAACCAGAAAGAACGTCGGTATAGGCCAACCGCTTGAGGTTTAGCTCGGCCTGCACTCGATCGGTAATGTCTGTGGAAATCATGATGATTCGCTTTTGACCCTGATGCCGTAGCAATCCAAGACGACTACTGTACCAGGAGAGGCCACCACCTGCATTGTAGCCGCGAATATCGTAGGAAACCATTTCTCCTTCCGTGGACACTCGCTGCAATGCCTCTTCCAGTTTTGCTCGATCGTCCGGAGGCACAAAATCCAGTGCATTCTTTCCGATTACCTGGTCCAGGGAATAACCGCCATGGAGCTGATTGATGTATAAGATCTTCCATTCCAGATCCAGCAGTAGTACAGCGTTAGGCTGATTCTCCAATATGAATCGAAGTTGTTCCTCGCTCTTTTCCAGAGCGGTGGACTGGTTTCTAGATTCGGTAATATCAAAGAACGAAAGCACGGCTCCTTCCACTGCGCTGGTGCCAATGTCACGAATTGGTACGCAGTTCAAAGTAAGCCAGCGCACTTCTCCCTTGCGATGAATGCCGGCCAGTAAACCACGAATGGTCTTCCCTTCGCGGAGTGCGCAATCCGGCGGATAGCTTTCTGAATCCAACGAGTTCTCTTCTGCATCAAAGAATACTGGAAGCTCTATGGCGGCGTCGGAATCGGCGCTGCGGCTCAATCCTAGGATTTGATACGCGCTGTCGTTCATCGAAATGACGTCCCCTTTAGAATCGAAAACGATGATTCCCTCCGCAAGAGAGGAATAGACGCGCTCCAGATCTTCCTGCGCCTGCTTTTGTCGAGTAATGTCCATGACAATCCCCGCCATTTCCAGGGGCCGATCGTTTTCGAAGACCACGTTTCCCCGACTTTCCAGCCATCGCACAGATCCATCGGGCATGCGCAGCCGGTGTCGCACATGGTAATCCTCGGCCGGAGACTCCAGCGAGCGCCGCACAGCATCCAGAACGAATTCCCGATCGTCCTCGTGAATATAATCTTGATAGCCCTCAAAGGAGTTGCTGAACTGCGAGCGGTCGATGCCCATAATTCTATAGAGATTATCCGACCAGGATACTCGGCCAGACTGCAGATTCCAGTGCCAGTGTCCCACGTCGCCATGCTCCATTACCTGTTCCAGGGATTGGGTAATGCTTCGTTTTTCTTTGATGGCTTTTCGAGATTCTTCCAGGGCCTTTTCTGCGCCTCGGCGTCCCAGCCAGTGCAGTACCACAGCAACAAATAGAAAAGAGGTGCGGCGTAGCCATTCGAAGTACGGATTTTCCACCTCATCGGAGGGAATGGCTCCATTGGATGTAAGCCATGCAATTCCCAGAGTGGAGATTGCGGCGATGGCCGCAGTAAGCAACACCGTACGTTTGCCAAACAATGTTCCTGCCGATATGATCGCCAGCAGGTTGGCCATGTACACGGTGCCGTAGATTCCATTCACTTTGAGCAGCTGTAGATTTGCCACACAGAGGAAGGCTGCTACCAGAACAAAGCCGGCCAGGCGCACCATCCCAAAGCGAACCAGTACCAGAATTGTTCCCCCGAGGCCCGCAAAGAAAAGACTCAGAATCAAGAATCGGCTACCCATAACTCCGCCGGCATACAGCGGCAAAAAGAACAATACGCAGGAAAGAACGGCAAAGCCGGCCGAGGGATACAATATCCTGGCCCGTCGACGAGTTTCTGGATCATCGACAAGGTTTTTAAGAAAGAACTCCGAGATACGAGAAGCCAGCACTAATTCCCCCCGCTAAAATCTAACTTACCTTCCTATTCGGTCAATAGAAAGCCCTCGACTACAGACCTTTTTTGTGATCACCAACGTTAGCAGCTAAAAAGCATGGAGCTAACTGCGGCCTTCCTGTTTGTTCGGCCTTTTACCCATGTCAGGACACTGGTCTGACCGGGATTCTTTTTTTGCTTGCTCTTTATCAGAACGGAAGACAATGGATGCCGCGTCGGAGGGGCTGCCATGAAACGAACCATTCAATCAAGAATTGTAGCGATCACTATACTGGGTTGCATTGTTATCGCCTGCGGGAATCCAAAAGAGGAACTGTTCAAGAAGTACCATGAAATAGTGTCTTCGGTGGGGCCTCTGGACGATGCCACTGTAGTCAAGTATGTGAAAACCATGCGGATTCTACGTGCGCGGGGGATTCAATTCGAGCAATGGCTGAAAGATCATCCAGAAGGCGGACAAGAAGGCTTCGACCATATTGAAGGAGCCATAAAGGAAGGCGGATTCCCGGACTTTGCAACGTTTGTGAAGGTGAACGCCAAGGTTGCCTGGGCCTGGAATATGGCACAGGCCGAAATTGGAATGGAAAGACAAAAGAACCTGAATCAATGGGCCCAGGATAGCACCGACCAGGGAATCGCTCTCATTGACGAACAACTTCGCGATCCATCCATTCCGGAAGAAACAAAAGCAGAGTTAAGAAAGACGCGCGAACAACTGGCAGCGCAAAAAGAAACCATCAAAAATACCTGGGATGATAACAAAAAGTGGGCGGACTGGGCCATGGAAACCGTGGGTCCGCTGACCAACGATGAAGAAGTGGCCGTGGTTAAACGTCATGAAAGCGAGCTCATGGAAGTGTTTACCGGACTAAGTAAAGAAGAGTTAGATGCCATCCATGAATACTCCATGCCGCAACTGAACCTGAAATGACGAGTATCGCCTGGTTTGAGATTCCGGTCCGCGACCTGGACCGTGCGGTAAGATTCTACGAGGCCATTCTGGGGATTCGCATACAGATTCATGATCTTGGAGCCTTACGAATGGGCTGGTTTCCCGGCGAAGACTCGAAGCCTTCCGGCGCGCTGGTCCAGGCCGAAGCATACGAACCATCGCATGCCGGCTCCATGCTCTACTTTGCCACCGATGACATTGACGGAGTGCTGCAACGAGTGCAAGAGAATGGCGGAAAGGTCATTAACGCGCGCACATCCATCGGAGAGCATGGATTTGTAGGTCATTTCGAGGATTCGGAGGGCAATCGCCTGGGATTACGAAGCAAGTAGCGGCAACCATCGACCTATTCTTTGCTCTTCCGCTGGCCTGTGGTCGGTACTTCCGACATCTGATCCTGGCCGCGTAGCCCTGGCTCTGGCTTGTTGGGCAAGCCCTGCATGGATATCCAGTTTACAAAAGAGCCCGGGGCGCCTGAATCAAGCGCCTTCGCTCATCCGGCGAAGGTTCTCGTTTAGATATTGCAGAAATGTCTGAGGACCATCTTCCGGCCACCGGTTCGCATCGATGTGGATGGTCATATGCAATCGATCCTTGTAGGTCGTCACGGAAGCAAATAGCACCTGCGAAAGCGAGGGATGCACCGAGAATTCCACCCGATCCACCTGCCAATCCGTTCCGTCCGGAAAGGGAGCCACCGGACCTGCATTGCTCAGAGCAGCGGCCACGGGCAATCGCTGCAAAAATGCTCCGTACGGCTTTGCGGGATCGGGCTTTGCCAGGTATCGCTGCGGTGGCGGTAGCATTGCGTAGAATTGAAGGGCCTGCGCCATCTGGCCGTGCAGATCGTGGGTAATTTCTGGAGCGGCCTTCCAGGGATCCTCCGGATCCACATTTACCACCGACGTAATCAGGCTGATGTACAGGGCAAGTACATCGGCCGGCTGATCGATCTTTCCGCGAAGGTCCACAGGACTGGCCAGAGAAAGCAATCCCGATACATTGCCCAGCCGCGCCAGAGCGCCCAGGATGGCCGCGCCCAGAGCCCCCTGCAAAGTAGCTCCCTTTTCCCGCGCATGGGCCCGCAAATGATGCAACTCCGAAGGTGGCACCTCGATACTGGACAGAAACGCTCGAGGCGCGCCTCCTCGCTTTCCAAAGAATGGAAGGGCCACAGGAGATTTTAATGCTCCATCGGCGCCGCTCATGGGGCCCATCTTTTCTTCGAAGGCAGGATGAAGCGGAGGTGGAAATTCAGGAGAAGCCTTTGCACCTTCTTCCTTACCTGCTAGAATAGAGAAGAGCGATTCCAGAAGTTTGAGTCCGCTGCGACCATCGGCAATAGAATGATGAAATACAAGTACTACGGCAAATTGGTCCGATGATTCCAGGAATTCGCATCGCACCAATGGATGCTCGCCGGCTTCGAAAGGCTGCAGCATGGAGGCTGCGATGTGCTCATAACATTGGGAAAGAAAAGCTCCCTCTGCCAGGCTAACTCTTCGCACGGATATGGGCGCTTCGGGCGCGGAATAGAAATCCAGCCTGGATTGTTCCACATCCTGATGGATTCGAACGGATAGCAACGGATGGCGCTTTTGAATCTCTCCCAGCGCAGCCTGAAGCGCGGATAGTTCCAGGCGTCCGGAACAGCAGGCATAAACGGCAAAGTTCATGGAGGAAGCGGCATCGAATAACCAGAATGTGGCCTCGGCCAGGTCCAGCGAACGTATCCTTTCTTCAGTCATGAATGGCTTCCTCCGTTTGCTCCACAGGACAGCAGTTGGGCCAGAAGCGCCAGAGGAAAACGAACGATTTTATTTTATGGAATGGATTACCAGCCGCCGCCCAGAGACTTGAACAGTCGCACAACATTGCTCATCTGTTCGGCCCTTGCCGAAACAAGACTATCCTGGGTGGATAATAGCCGCTGCTGGGCATTGAGCACAGATTCAAAATCCAGCAAACCAGAACGATACTGCAACATGGTAAGCTCCGCCGCTTCACCGGCGCTTTTCTCGGCGGATTCCAATTCGCGAATACGTTCCTTTTGCAATGCGCAAGAAACGATGGCGTTTTCTACCTCCTGCAGGGCTTCCAATACCACCTGTCGGTAGTTCTGACGCGCCTTTTCCGCCAGCGCATCCTTGAGCGCCACGTTTCTACGAATGGCGCCCGCATCAAAAATATTCCATCGAAATCCCAGACCAATACTTGAAGACCGCGCATTTCCGGTTTTGAATTGATCGGCGCTCAGCGCATCGATTCCCACCGATCCGGGGATGTAGAAAGTAGGAAAAAGCTCGGCTTTGGCCGCTCCAATGCGCGCAACGCTGGCGGCCAGGGCTCGTTCGGCGGCCCGGACGTCGGGTCTACGTCGGATTACATCGGCGGGAATGCCGGCAAATATATCGGCGCTGGTTTCTGGAATGGCCTGAATACCGGAAAGTCGACTTTCCAGCCCCCCGGGAGGTTCGGCTAAAAGCACCGACAGAGCATTCATGCTGATTTTCAGATTGGTTTGTAGCGGCGGTAGCGAAGCCTTCGTGGTCTGTACGTTTAACTTTGCCTGGTGTAACTCTAGCTCGCTGGCCAGTCCGGCTTCAAACCGCCATTGCACGAGTTGCAGGGCCTCCGATTGACGGGCCAGGTTCTCGTTCGCAATTCGAATCCGCTCCTTGTAGGCCAATGATTGAATATAATTCAAGGCCACCTCGGCCATTAAAGAAACCAGAGCATCGTTGTATTGGGCCTCCACATTCTCCAGGTCAGCCGTGGCCGCCTCGATTGCCCTGCGACGGCCACCAAACAAATCGATTTCCCAGCTAGCATCCAAACTTGCCGAATACCGCTTTCCATTGGTGGTCTTCGCTCTTTCCTTTCTGGCCAGTTCATTGACCACCAAACAAATCGATTTCCCAGCTAGCATCCAAACTTGCCGAATACCGCTTTCCATTGGTGGTCTTCGCTCTTTC
>JAGRNC010000162.1 GCA_020440935.1 Leptospiraceae bacterium
GGATGGTCCCCGAGGGCCCGCCTTTCGATGCCAGGGCGGCATCGTTGCGGCTGCCATGCAAAGCGGAAAGCCCATCATTCCATTTCACTACGAAGCGCGACCGCAATGGGTTGCCAGAAAAGTCTGGGACAAACATCGATTACCCAGACCATTTTCGAGGATCTATCTTTGTTACGGTGATCCGATCTTTGTTCCACCAAAGCTGAAGGCCGACGAATTCGAAGCCCGTCGATTGATTATTGAGGAAGCAATGATGGCAAATATGCGCCGTTGTCAGACAGCGGCAGGCTATGCCCCGGGCAGCGATACTTGATCTACGCCGTTCTTTACTTTCTCTATTTTCTGGGCCATGGATCCTACTTCTCCACTTTAAGCCCTTACATGCTGGATCGCTTTGGACCGGATGCCAGGTTTGTATTTCTTGCCGGACAGATTGCTTTTCCTCTGGGCTATTTTTTGGCCGGCTACCTTTCAGACCGTCTGGGTAAGATTCGCGTCATTCTGGTCCCTTTGATCCTTCTACATTCGCCCTGCCAGTTCTTCCTATATTCACCGGACCTGTCCCTTGGTCCCGCGATTGTGCTCGGCGGGCTCACTAGATTCTTCTTTGCAGCCAATATGCAACTGCTAACCATCGCGGCTCTGGAACGATTGCAGCTCAAAGGTTTTTCACTAAGTCGAACTGCCGGCACCGCAGGCTTTTTTGTCGTTCATCTGGCTCTCTTTCTTCTGGAAGTGAATTTTCCCGGTTCTCTGGCCTCCCATGCCTCGGCCAGCGGTACGGGGGGTCGCATCGGTTCGGGATTCCTGGTACTCTTTGCGCTGGCGGCAACCCGGGTGCAGGCGAATCGCACCGGCGGCCAGGATTACTACTTTTTGGAAGCGATTCGAATTCTCCGACGCCCCCCGGTGCTTGAGTTTTTTGGGATTTCGCTGCTCTACTTTGCCGGCTACCAGGTTGTTGATTATTACCTGGGTGGCTATTTAAACCATCGATACGGAATGTCTGGAGTCTATGGCGGGTGGTGCCTGGCAGTTCTGTTGGAGTTGCCTTTTCTGCCCCTGTGCGCCCGGATCCATCGCGGATATGGAACCAGACCTCTTTTCGCGGTGGCTCTTCTGGCCGGGATATTGCGATTCGCATTGCTATACTATGATGTCCACAATGGCCTGCCCGGCTTGATCTTTGTGCAACTACTGCACGGCATCCATTTTACCGGCTACTATATGGGAGGGATTTTTCGGCTACGGCACTATTTTCCGGATCGCTTGTATGGTACTGGCCAGGGTTTGTTCATGGTCATTGCCACGGCCACCGGCGCCTTGATCGGCGCTTATATCTCCGGAATACTTTTGGAACCCCGGGCGCCCGACCAATCGCTGGATTATTCGGCCGTTTTCCTGGCCGCTCTAATGGTACATGTAGCTGTGTTTTTTGGTTTTCTTCTAATACCAGACCCGGAAAAAAAGAAAGTGGGCCATCTGCATGAGACCGACCTTGCGTAGACTATTGAAATACATAGCCATTGCATTTGGCCTGGTGCTGGTCTATCAGATCCTATTATTTCCGGGTACTGTTCGCTATCTTACCAAGTCCATTCTGGAAGGGGCCACGCGGGCTAAGATCGACCTGGAAGTAGAACGCTCCAGTTTGGTGTACGGATTCGATATCCGTAATATTAAACTTCGCAGCGAAAACGGGGATCCTATACTCACGGCGGCGCGGCTGCGGCTCAGCTGGTTCCTGCCCGGATTTTTGGCCGGACACATCGGGCTTCGGCAACTCGGTTTGTACGATGCAACCATATACGCCACCGAGAAGGGCGGAGTATGGAATCTGGATTCCCTTTCCAGTGGAAAAGAAAAGAAGCCAGAAGAAAAGAAGAAAGCTGTTCCGCGCGAGCCCCGGGAAGCGATTCGCACCTATCTACCAATCAAGCTATATGGGGACATTCGTCTGGACAATGTTTCCGTAATCTACTCCAGCGAGACGGCCGGGCAGGCCGCCAACATCCAGGGGATCGATTTTCGCCTGGCTTTCATTACAAAAACATTTACATCCATTCCGCTCAATACCGATGCGCTGGATCTATTCCAGACGCTGGTTGTGGCGGTGAACCCCTATGGCCCTATCCACATTCAGTATTCGAACGGAAATAAAATCAACGGCGATTTGAATCTTAGCTTTCGTTTGTTTCGGCAAAACGAATCTGGCTCCGGCGTCTTCTCTTCTATTCTGGATCTGGACACCTCCGACTTAACGTTGGAGCGATTCGGTTACGCACCGGTGCAACCGACGCTGGTAGCGCACTATCATACCTCCTACGATCAAAAGGAGGACGCTTTATTATTTCGAAACTTTGAGCTTGGGTACGGCGGAAGGCAGTGGTTAGAGTTTCGCGCAAGAGTAGAGCAACTGCAATCCGGGAAGCCAAGAATGGAGCTTTCGGTGCTACGCTCCGAAATTAATCTGAATGAGCCAGGTCAATTTCTATCACTTCTGACCAATGGAAGGATTCGCCTGGGAGGTTACCTTTCGCTCTATCCGTTTGTACTTCGGGGGCCGCTGGAAAACCTGGAATTTGACGCGGTGCTGGATGGTCGAAACCTGACCTTCGCCACCACTACTCTGCATTCTGTACCTTCGCTTACTCTAAAAGCGTCCGGAGGCATAAACCTTTTTGAAACGTTGCCATTTTTGCGCCCCCCCGAAGATTACAATAGCGAAGAGGCGAAGAAAAACCTGGCGTACGGGATGATTCACAAATTGGACCTGCAAGAGTTAAGCGGAGGATACAATGGAGCAACGCTTCTTGCGCAGGGCAGCATTCGTCCCGAAGAAGGCGTAAACGCCCAGGTGCGACTGAATAGCTTTAATCTGGGGCAATTCCTATCGCCCTACCTTACCGGCCTGGCGGGCGCCGATCTTACGGCCCATTCCACGGAGAGCTTTGACGATCTGGCTGTCGAAGGCACCGTAACTCTGGCGGGCGGACGGTATGCCATTGGTCGTTCGCGTTCCGGAATAAACAATCTATCGCTGTATACCAGCGGACAGATACTACTAAAGAAGGAATTTACGCGAATCGAAGTGGAGAGACTGACTCTACAGGGCAGAAGCGAAGCAGGACTTCCATTTCTGAATTTAGCGGGAAATGCAACCCTGGAATTCGCCGAAGGCAAACAAAGCTACGATGCCACCGTCGCCTCTTTGTCCCTGGAATATGGGCCGCTCATGACCACACTTCCTGCCCGATTGCGCTACCCCATCGCTCCCTATGGAGCCTATTTGCGCGAAGGACTTCAATTACATGCAAACGCTTCCATTCGATCGGAGAAGGAAAACACATCCATCAACAGCAATGGAAATATTACAGTCCCGGCCATCAGTCAAGATCCGCTACAACTTACCGTCGATACCAACATTTCTCCCGGTAACCTGGGAATTCCGCTGGTACAGATCTCGGGTCTACGGGGCGCGCTGCACACGACTCTTACAGGGCACCTGAATACGAGTGGAGATTTGCAACCTTACCTGCAATTTCGCATGAGCCTGGCCCGGGATCAAATGCTTCCGGTCCACGAAAATGTTTCTATCCAGGGCAACGTTAACGTAAACCTGGATATAAACCCACAAATCGCAAGAGGTGGCATCTATATCAAGGATCTGGACATTCAAGTGAATACGGGAGATTGTTCGGTGATTGATTCTCCGGCATGCAAGCGACTAAGAATTGAAAAACTAAACCTGAGTCTGCCCATCGAACATAGCATGGCTTTAAAGGATCCGGTGCGCTTATCTGAGACCTCCAGCGGACTGGCTTTGACCGATACCGGATTTCGGCAGAGCCCAAATCTGACTGTACGCTTCATGGCCAGCAGCCATACCCCCGGCGGCACATTCAAACCCGAGAGCTACTTTTACCTGGGCTCGCTGGATCCCTCGAAAGGCTACGGTTTGTCTGCACGTATCGATTATCGCCGCAATGTTTTTATGATCGATTGGATCGATGCACGGATCTACAAACCAAA
Organism: Leptospiraceae bacterium; assembly: GCA_020440935.1. GTDB lineage: Bacteria > Spirochaetota > Leptospiria > Leptospirales > Leptonemataceae > UBA3465. Next base: position 4,033 of record JAGRNC010000162.1, read on the forward strand.
GGATGCGAAGACCGGGGAGCTGTGGGTTCCGGACGGAACGATTCAAGGGCGCCGAATATTTTTCAACGCGGCCAATCTGGCTCCCGCCAATATGGAGTATGCCGGTTTTCTGCAGCTACACAACCTGAATCTGGCCCCATTTTTCCCGGATTCCGATTCCACCTTCGACGGCATTGTAAGTGGCGACCTTTCAATTACCGGAAGAGATCTCTCTGATCCAATTCGAAACACCAATTTAAGATTATCTGTGTACAGAATCAGCGAGGAGTTCACAGGCTTTGCAGTGCGCCTGCTACTACCCAGCGATGTTCTGGCCTATGCGGTTAACAATACTCTGAAAATTCCCGCCATCCAGGTTGAATTGAAAGGTGGCTTGATCTATACGTCTGTTAAAGTAGAACGTCCCACGGGGCTGTCCCTTTCGTTGCTGGTACGGCCATCTGAAGAAGAAATTCGACAGGAACGGATTCCTCTGGCCGAATTTCTGGAAAGGGCCCGGTCTGAATCCTCCCGATTTGCTCGGGAAACCAGCACGGCCCAGGAGTAACGAAAATGAGAAGGCAATTATACAGTATAAGCGCAGCCATACTTCTGGCCCTATGCATCTCTTGTAGCAGTTCCACTCCCCGTATTCTGACTCCGGTGACCGACAATCCGGTGACTCAGTATCTCGGTCAGTGTACTGTGCTTCGGGTAGATCTACCGCCTATTACGCTTACCCCGGCCCGGACTGCGGCAGAAAGACAACTCATCGGAGAAGAAAAGGAACTGGTGGAAGATGGATGGCTGGTCGCTTCCTCCTCGGCTCTTCCTGCGGGCACAGAAGAGATTACCGGCGAGTCCGTGCGTATTCAACGCGAATATAGAATTCTGGATTTTTATTCCGACATACTGCAGCGATATCGAAACCTGGGCATCCTGGGAGAATCCTACGATGGTCGCGTTCTTAGAACGCCCGTGGCCTATCGACAGGGTGCGGGGGCCGAAGATCTACAGCAGGCCATTCGTGCAGCCGACCAGGCAAATCAATCGCGCAGGGTCATCTATGCTTACCTTGCACGGATCCAGCCCAAAGAAGCCGAGGCATTTTTGCGTTCGTTCTATTATCGCGCCAGAAGCGGCGAGTGGATCCGAAATCCGGTGGGCGCCTGGGTCCGAAAATGATGCGTATTCGCTATCTGGTATTTTTGCTGGCGCCACTCATTCAATGCGCGTCGGTTCCCACAATACAGCCGCCTAAATTCGATTATTCGCGACTGATCTCGAATTTCATCGAAAAAAATCCAGAAGGCCATTTTCCCCTGACGGTACAACGAGGCAATAATACCGATCCCAGCGCATCGGGTACCGGGTATCTGTTCTACGCTTCGGACCTGGATGGCTCCTCCGATATCTGGATGCGCGATCTACGAAGCACAGTAAATGTTCCCCTGGTACGTCATCCCGCCGAGCAAACCGATCCTTACGTTACCCCCGACGGCAAACTACTGGCCTATGTTTCCTTCGAATTGGATGCGGGCGGAGACATCCGTCTGGTTGCGGTAGATCCAGAGGCCATCGTTGAAGCGAATCTACGTGGCGAAGACCCGCCAAACCTGTGGTTCGACTCGGTAAACCTGTCGCATTATCTGGACGAAGTCGGCCTGCGTCTGGGGCCCGAATGCAAAGGTTCCTTCTCCGAAAAGGATCCGGTGCTTTCGCCCAATGGCGATGAAATATACTTTGTAAGCGATCGCTGCAATCCCGGCACCTATCGCATCTGGTCGCTAAAGCTGGAAGAGCAGGAAAGCGAATCCTTGCCAGTGCCGGTTTCGCCAGAAAATTCTATCCAGCCCAGTGTTTCCGGCGATGGACGTTATCTAGCCTATCTTGTCCGGCCATCGGCCGAAAGTCCTCCAAGAATAGAGATTCTGGATCGAAGCTCCGGAGAGCAATACCGCATACCTCTGGAAGCCGGACCGGAACGACAGCCATTCCTGTATTTTCGGCCTTCGCTTTCGCTGGACGGAAAGTCGCTTTATTACGGCATCATTCGAAAAGACACAAACAGAAACGGAATTCTCGATCAAGCCGACGACGCGGCCCTTGCAGGAATCAGCGTCGAGGATGTGGTG
>JAGRNC010000163.1 GCA_020440935.1 Leptospiraceae bacterium
TCCCGTGATTCCCACAGGATCGCTGGCTCGCCTGGAGCGTCACAGCTGTATTTCGCTTACTCCTGACCGTCGGATGATGGATATGTTCTGGTATCCTGGAAACATGCCGGAAGGTATGATCGATCAAATGAAAGAGCACGTTGCCAATAATATTGCTCCCGGTGTGGCCACACAGTTTTCCCAGTCGGTGGAAACCGGACAGGTAAAAAGTCTGGATGAATCAATCAACTACACGAAAAACTTGGGCCGCATAAAAGTTCCCGTGCTTGTCATTGGCGGGCGACGCGATCACCTGGGGTCGCCGTACATTATTCGCGAAGTATACGAAGCCCTGGGAAGCGAAGATCGCACTTTATTCATCGCCAGTCGTAGCAGCGGACAGTCTGCAGACTACGGCCATACCGATCTTTTTGTGGGCCCCCATGCTAAAGAAGACGTTATCGATTTAATCAAGGAGTGGCTCAATGAACGAAATTGACCACAGCTTCCTGCCCCAGAACTCTATGAAAAACGCCGCAGGTCCGCACCAATGGGGCACCGTCCTCTTGTGGGGGCTCCGTATATTAGGTCTGGCCCTATTTGGATTAACCAGTCAGACAGGAAGCCTGCAGGCCCAGGAGCTCTTTCCGGTGGACGCCGATGTGCAAACCGTGGCCTCCACTCGCGATCTGACCATCTATCGCGTGGGCAAGGCAGACCCAGACGAACCTGCAGTTGTGTTATTGGATCCGGTCTTATTTCGTCCCAATATTCTGTTTCGCAAGAACGGGCTCATACCCACCTTTCGAAGTAACGATTATAACGTTTATCTGATGCTGTGGCACAATGGGCGCGAAGTGCATCCGGACGAACCGGAGCAAGAAGGAGCGGAAATAGAGAAGACCCTGGCGCTCATCCGCACCGATTGCGGTTGCCAGTCTTTTGTTCTGGGCGGCCTTTCCCTGGGCGGTCAAAGATGGCTGCCCTACCTGAGCCGTCTGGCGACAAAGGGAGATTCCATGGAAGACCGTCGCGGCAATGTTATTGATGCAGTATTCTTTTTAGGCGTTGGATTGGATTATTCTTATCCTCAGTCGCTTTACAATCGAAATTCTCCCATCGGACAGGATCTCAGCCATAACTGCGAAACCACGGAAGCCCCTTGCCTGTCCTTCATCGGTACAAAATACTTTGCGGCCGGATTAAGGCTGAACCGCATTCCTGAGCCGGTGGCTCCCACCGATCTGGCAACCATTCGAATGTATCCAGCAATCCAGAGCATGACTATTCCGGGCGCCTTTATTTACGGAAAGATAGATGGATTTAGCCCGGAGGAATCGATCTATCCCATTTACCGCGCCTGGGGTGCAGAAACCTACATCGGAAAAGCCCGATCCGAATTTGCTCCTTATGATTCGGACAATCCAGCCTTATGGTTGGAATTGAGCGAGGCCAATCTGGAAGAGGATTTTAATCATTTTGATCTTTTCTTGCATCCTGATGCCGACGATGCAATCTACGAACCGCTGATAGACTGGATTGAAGATGCCGAACGCCAATCAAATTATCCGTGAAAGCCTGCAGGCGCCGGAGCTTGATGCACGATTTGTCCAACTGACGGAGAAATCGGATCTGGCCTCTGCAGATAATCAAACGGCTCTCTCCTGGATCCGGGCGGTGCGCGACGAATGTGCCACTGCACTGCGCAAAGCCACCGGCTATGAAGACCTCATCAGTCGCATGGTAGAGTTCCAACTTCGCGCTGGATTGTTCGAATTGATCTCCGTTCGCGAAGGCCAGAGGGCTCAAAAACAAAAGTTGCAGTCGGAATTACTACAAAGTCTGCAGAAATTCATACTGCATTGTATCGAAGAGCAGCCCGAAGGGCAGGATCTACTCTTAAAGCTTCGAGTAAGTCTGGAAGATCTGCTGGGCCTGCAGGGCATGGGCAACAGTGGCCGGCCAGGATCAATGAGCCCGCCAGAATCGCCGGAATCCGAGCATAGCATTCCGGATCATTCAGAAGACCAGGCGAACAAAACTTCCCCGGACGATGGGCCCATTCTGTTCGTCGAAACAGACAATCGAATGGGATTACCCGACGCCCCAACCCAGAGCGAAAATGGCCCGGACCCCATGGAATCCGTGGAGCCGGAAATCTCGGAATCCGATACGCCTGCCGGACAGGAAAGCGAATTGGCCCGCCTGCACCGCGAAAATCAAGAGTTAAAGAAAAAGCTACAGGATTTTCTGGATGAATGGGGCGAAGGAATTCGAATCGATGGAAATACAGTGAGCATTCTAACGCATCGTAAGATCATAGTCAGAAAGTCGCGCCAGGATGGCGGCGAAAGGTAGATAGTAATTGAAAGAAATCCCGCCTCTGATCACCAACCCCACCGAATCGCAGCGAAATCTATATGTCTTTCTGGCCTGCATGTTCGTAACCATTCTTGTGCTTACAAACATGATTGGAACCAAGCTATTTGTTCTATTTCCTTCTTACTTTAAGGACGTGCCCATAGTACTTACTTCCGGAATCGTAACCTATCCATTCACATTCTGGCTCACCGACATCGTATCGGAGACCTACGGAAAGAAGAAGGCAGATTTGATGGTGGTGTACGGATTTGTGGCAAGCATGCTTATGCTTCTCGTCCTGCAGATTGTGCAGCTACTGCCCCCGGCAGAAATCTGGCGCGTGCCTGCCGAGTATGCCCATGTATTCTCGGACCAGGTGCAAATCCACGGTCCCGATGGGCAGATTATGGGTGCCACATCGGAGGCCTCGCAGGTTGCTTTCCGCTTCACCTTTGATGCGCCTGGCTTACTTCTATTCGCCTCTATGCTTGCCTATCTGGCAGCGCAGCTGACGGACAATTTTCTATTTCATTTCTGGAAGAGCCTGACGAAAGGTAAGCATCTATGGCTTCGAAACAATGGGTCTACGGCGCTTTCGCAGCTTCTGGATACCATCATCGTCAATAGTATCTTCTTAACCTTTTACTGGAAGATGCCTTTTCTGCTTCCTACTACCGATCATCCGGTCACAGTTGTGCAGGTCATCTTTACCACGTATCTTGTAAAGCTGGCCATGGCGCTTTCGGATACTCCGTTTATCTATGCGGGCATCGCTTTTATCAAGAAGGCATTTGCCATTAGTCCGGTAGGACATATCGAAGATTAAGCGCAAAATCAGTACTTACTCGTTTTGACCAGGCAGAAAACAGGATTCATCCGTAGTGATCCAGTGGAACGCAGGATGCATCAGGTTGCAAACTTTTGCATGCGATCGTATTGCTAAAGGCTCCAAAGCCGGGATTGGGAGCATCTTTTCCGCCATTCATGACTTATACAGATTAGTCTGGCGAATGTATTGCAGCACATCCTCTGCCATACATGGATTCTGGGATGGTTCCATTTCTTCCGATTTATCGTGCGATTTATCGTGCAAACTTTCGCGCAACCATCGTCGCAGAGACGTGCTGGAGCAATCGGGCGGAATATCCTCGATCAACTCGATCGCCAGGGCCGATTTTCTTAAGTCTTCGATCCTGGACAAAACAGTATCCCTGGATTCCCCCCGGCGAAAGAATATAAGCAAAGGAGTGCTACCCAGAATGTAATCCGCTTCCTTCCAGCGATCGACGCTCATAAGACTGTCGGCGCCCAGAACCAGTATTGGATCCAGACCGCCCTTTCGAAGGTGCCGAAGGGTGCGGGCCGTATAGCTGGGCCCGTCCGATCGTAATTCGAAGTTGTGAACCTCAACCGAAACCGGAGCCGCCTTTGGCTCGATTTCCAGATCCGATAGCGCGTCGCGAACCATGATTTCCAGCATGGCCACTCGGTGCTCGGCTGGAGCGGGAGCATAATCCTTAAATGGAGAACGCCCGGCTGGCATCAGTATGATGTGATGGATGGCGCGCTGGGGTCCCAGGCGAAGCAGAGAATCCAGTACAGCCCGATGACCCATATGGGGCGGATCGAAGGATCCGCCATAAAGAAAGCAATTCATATGGATTCTGAATTCACTGCCTTATGTTTCCGCGACCTTCCATGATGTAGGTGGTGGTGGTAAGGTCGCGCACTCCCATGGGGCCGCGCACATGCATTCGACCGGTGGAGATCCCCACTTCGGCGCCCATGCCCATCTGTCCTCCATCGTGAAAGCGTGTGGAGCAGTTAATCAGAATGGCGGCCGTGTCCACGGATTCGCGAAACTGCGCAATCGAATCCTGACTATTGGAAATAATCGCCTCTGAATGACCGCTTCCATACGTATCGATGAAGGAAATGGCTTCATCCAGCGAATCTACAATCTTTACGGCCAGCCTTTGATCCAGATACTCAGTGCTGTATTCCGTTTCTGGATCTGCAATGGGACTTACATCGGAAGAGATCTGAGCGGTGCGGGCACAGCCAAGTAGAATGGCGCCGGCATCCTTTAGATCCGAAAGCAAGGACTCGATGTGCGGAAAATCTTGATGGATTAACAAGTTTTCAATGGCATTGCAAACGGAAGGTCGCTGGAGCTTTGCATTCTTTGCAATCTCGATGGCCATGCGATAATCTGCACTGGTATCAATATAGAGGTTACATACACCCTTGTCGTGCTTCACCACAGGAATCGATGTATTTTCGCTCACTGCGCGAATTAAAGCGCCGCCGCCCCGCGGAACAACAAGATCAATGAGTTGATCCTGCCGCAGCAATTCAAAAAGAAACTGGCGATCGGTATCGTCCACAAACTGGATGCAATCCGCAGAAATACCATTTCTCTCAACTGCGCTGACCAGGATAGTATGCAATGCGAGGTTAGAATGAAATGCTTCCTTTCCGCCACGAAGGATGGCTGCATTACCGCTTTTTAAACACAGAGCGCCCACATCGATGGTGACATTGGGGCGTGACTCGTACACAGTAAATACAACGCCCATGGGAACTCTTTTCTGCACCATCTGAACGCCGCTCTTTAACGTGCGACCCAGTATGACTTCGCCCACGGGATCCGGAAATGCGGCAATTTCGCGGAGCGAATCGGCCATGGATTGGATCCTGGAGGTAGTTAGTGTGAGCCGTTCTTTGAGGGCTTCGCTGATCTGCATCTCATCTGCCAGGGCCAGATCTTTTTCATTTGCCGACAGGATCTGCGCTTGCACTCGGTTTTCTTCCAGTTCGCCCGCCGCATCCAGCAGTATCTGGTTTCGAACGGAAGTGGGAGCTTTTCGAATCTGTCGAAAAGCGGTTCTGGCTTTCTGCCCAAATGAACGCGCCTTTTCTGCAAAAGCCCCGGCATTGGAGGTTGTTTCCGTCGCAGTGTTCACCTTTACGAGAAAGCAAGCTTTGGGATGACCGTCAATCCTAATCCCCCAAAAGGGCTTTACTGCCCCACAGTCGGAGTGTATTTCGGGACCATGCTCCTGGAAAAGCGAAGCGTCGCCACGGTCATCCTACTGAGTTTCTTCACCTGCGGATTGTATTTGTTTTACTGGTATTTCAAAGTCTACGAGGAGCTGGAGTTTATTACCGGAAAGACGCCTACCGAAAACGGCTACGGTCTGGACCTTTTGCTGGTTATCATTACATGCGGAATCTGGGGCATATACGTAGACTATAAGATCTCCCTGGCAATCTTTGAATACCAGAAGCGCAGCGGCCTACCAGCTTCCGATACTTCCATGGTGGCCGTTGTTTTGGATGTGGTGGGTTATGTTTCTGCCTATGGCACTGGCATTGTATCCAGCGCCATCCATCAGGATCAAATCAACGGACTGATTGATGCGCTTAGCCGTTCAGCGCCGGAAACGAGGTCTTCAGGCCCGTCACAATCATCTCCATGGCAATAGCGCCAATAAAGAGGGCATTGGTGCGCATGAGGATTGCGAAGTACTTTCCGAGCCCCATTTCGCGTTTTCCGGTCACAGCATGAAAGGCCAGGCTTACCAGAACGACAAAAGCAAAGTTGATGCTCAGGACAGCCGCCACAATGCCCGCTCCCAGCCAGACTTCATTCTCCTTTCCCAATAGAATGGATACCCAGATTGTTCCCGGGCCTACCATGTACGGTAGCGATATGCGCGGCGCCAATTCCGTAATATCGCCTTTGAACAATAGATTGCTTCCCGGGCCATCGGAAATGTAACGATAGGCGATGAACAACA
>JAGRNC010000164.1 GCA_020440935.1 Leptospiraceae bacterium
CCAGGTTGTGCGATCGGCTTCGGATAAGAGTCCCGAGCAATGGCTGAATGAGTGTTTTCTAGAATTGCAGTCTGTATTTCTGGGCTTTGATGGTCATATGCTGGTTTCGGCAGTGCTTGGAATGGTACATGATGCATCGGGAACGCTGTATTTTGCCAATGCCGAGCATCCTACCTCCGTGCTTTTTCGCGATGGAAAGGCGGAGCCTCTCTCAGACATGCATCATAGTGTTCGAAAAATTGGCATCGAGATGCCGGAGGGGTCGTTTCGCGTCCTTGTTTATCGGCTTCGCCCCGGGGAATCGGTAATTGTGGGTTCAGACGGAAGAGACGATTTGCTCCTGGGAGAGGCCGACGATGGTCATCGAATCATTAACGAAGACGAACACCTGTTCTTGCGAGCAGTGGAAAAAGCCGAGGGGAAATTAGACCGCATCAAAGAAGCGCTGCTCGAAGCGGGCCCGCTCACCGATGACCTGAGTCTGATTCGAATAACGTATGAGGCGGACGTTTCGGCGGTGCGGGAATCGGGTTTGCCGCACGATATCAAAGAGGCGGTGGATGTCGGTGACTATTCGAAAGCCTACGAACTATTACAGCGCCAATCCTATGAAAACGCTTCCGTCTTGCGGGCGGGAGTCTGGCTGACCCGAAAATTGGGCAAAAAAGAAGAATCGGCCATTCTTGCCGAGCGACTGGTGGAGTCCGATCCTTCCGATGATACTGCTTTGTATTCTTGCAGTCTGGCGCAGAAACGCATCGGCAATCTCAGAGCGGCCATCGACTACGGGGAACGTTGCCGCATTCGGTTGCCCGATCATGCGAAGAACCTGGCCAACCTGGCCGATTGTTACCGATTGCAAGGCGATAACGAGCGAGCCATTTCTCTGGTTCGTCGCGCACTTAATCTTGATTCCAGTTTGCAGCCTGCCATCGAGCTATTGCGAAGGCTGGAACCGCAGACAAATTGAGTGCATCCATTCCAGCCAATGTACCCGGGCATTAGATCTTGATTCATTAAAAGTATCAGTGAGTGCCAACAGACTCTGCACACTGCCCGTTGAATAGGAGCGCGCCGTTTGGTTCGGGATTTGCTCTGCTCACGGAGAGACCAGGAGCGATGTTTTCTTTTCGGCGATTTTGATGGTAGCCGTGGCGCCGGAATTGAACTGAAGAAAATCCTCCGGCATTCCATCGGAGAAGATCACACCTCCCTCCGGCATATGGCTTTCGATGGAAAGGGCGCCATCTTCATCCAATTCGCCAGCCACAAGATCGGCCCCGCTCCAGTTGCTTCGGAATGGTTCGCGCACCACAAAAACCAGGCGACGTTCATCCCATTGCATGGTTTCCTGCGCGGAGCCAGCCGCTTTTACGCGGCCTGAGTGGCTGCCCGAGGGGCCTTTGCTCGTTGCGGACAATTTGGACTTTCCTGCGAAATCCGACTTTGCCCCGCGAAATGTCTGAATGCCCGTTGCCATATTGTACAACGAGGAAAGCCAGCCCGTAGAGCCCGCCGGCGTTGATACAATGATTCCGGAGGAACTCTGTCTTTCTTTCTTTTCGTCAAACTGCAGAGTGTATCGTGCGCTGATGTGGCTGCTGGCGCCGATAAAGAAATCGTTGAATGCATACAAATGCTGCCCATCATTCAAATCAGCCCTGGCCATAGTGATGTATTTTTTTTCGAGCTCTCCGTCTAGCGCCTGCTCAATGCGATGAGCTGCTTCGGACCATAGAAAGGGGAGCAGAACGCCATCAAAACGATCCGGGTCCGGGTTAAGCGCCAGCACCGGCTGCCCTTCCAGGTATTTGGCCGCATTAACCACCAACCCATCCTGACCCAGAGTGAGCGCCAAATCGCCGGGACCAAAGAGAAAGTTTGGAAGCATAGTGCGATCGATTACCTGAAAGCGGACATCGCCAGGTATGCACTTCAAAACTGCATCGCGGGCATGCTGGTAGTTATCGTATTCCGCAACGTAATCATCAAAGGACTGCCCGCGACTTTCCACAAAGTAACGAGCCTGGCTTTGGGTGTTGAATCGCTTGATCGATTCCTCCATTCTGGTCTGTCGGGTGATGATTACAATCTTTTCGATTTGCTGGTCCGACGAAGCAATTCCCGGCTTTTTACTGTCGCTCTTTCCATTTGCCGGTGCAACGCGGCCGTGTTCCGACGAGGCCTCACTTTGCGAAAGCGATGGTTTCTTGCCGCCCATGGCTGGATTAACCCTGACGTTGCGTATGATTCTGTTCCAGTAGCGACTGAAGCAGGTCGGGACTGATATTTAGATTGCCGATTTTTTCGGCGCTGGCGGCCAGGTCCCGCATGGCACGGCTTATCAGCTGTTTTGGATCCATTTGATTTGCCGCAAGTACTTCCAGTAGTTCTGGATTCAAAGTGGCCAGAGCATCCAGCTGCAATCGCATGGCTTCGCCTTCTGACTTTGCCTGTTGAATGCGGTTTTCGCTTTCCAGACCCACCAATTCCTTTTTTTGATTTTCCAGGTTTGTCCGCGCTTCCATGTCCTCTTTTTCGATTTCCCGTTGTCGCCGTGCCACGCTGGCTCTTGCATCCATGCGAGCTTCCTCTACCAGCTTCTGTTTTTCTTGCACCGCAATCTCGGCATTCATCTGGGCTTCTCTGATTTGCCGTTGCTTTTCCTCAACAGCAATGTCTGTTTGTAGCTCGTTTTCTTTGATGATTCTTTCCTGCTCCACGGCGAAGTTGCGGCGCTGGTAAATGGCATCGTCCGCTTCTTTTAGTAGATTCTCGCGCGCGCTCGCTTCCAGTGCCCGGGCCATCTCCGGAGTGGGATTGATGCGCAAAATCGCAAAGTCCAGCACTTCCAGGCCCAGTTCCCGAAGCACGGCCTCTTCGCTCAAGCGACCTCTTACAAACTCTACTAGCTCGGGGCCGGCGGCCAGGGCCTGTCGCAAATTGAGGCCACGAATCTTTTCTCGAAGAGTGACCTGCACCTGGTTTGTCAGCCGCAGTTGTAGCTTTTCAGCGCCATCGCCCAGTGGACGGCCATCGGGACCCACTGTGAAATCGAGCATGCTGGCAAGCTTTTCGGGCTGCGTTACTCTGTATGTGATCTGTCCCTGAATATCTACGCCCTGAAAATCCTGCAAAGTCTCTTGAAAGATAAAAGGAGCATCGCGGCTATCGGCCGGAACAATGACCAGACTGGCCGAGGGAGCAAAATAGAAAAAAGAGAGGCCCGGTCCGTGCTTTCGCACCTTGCCTGCTCTATAGAGAAGAACATAATCGGCGGGTCGAGTTTTCAGGTATCGCAGTCCAAACATGGACTGCAAAAACCTTTTGCAGCAGCGCCGGGCAATCCTTTTTCCCTGCCGTTGCCAATGACGGGGCTCCCATTCCGAGTCTGGCCCAGGACGCGAAAGGCATCTATTTGTAGACTCGTTATAGCGTAGGGGCCTAGCTGTGCGGGGGCGAGATTATTGTAGAATGGACATGGCACCCTTTACAAGGGAATGCAGCTCCCGGCGCTCGGGCTGCAAACGGGCCAGAACCTGGAAGCCATTATAGAAAGCAAAAAGTAGGGAGGCCGTCTGGCGTAGATTTTTGTCCTGGTCGATTTCTCCCGTTTCCTGACCCTTCTTCAGGGTCTTTAGAAACAGAGACTCTACCGCTCGTTTGTTCTCAACCATGGCAGTGCGAATAGTATCGTCGGAGGCAGCCAATTCCGTAGTGGCGTTCACCATGAAGCATCCCTTGTGCTCTGGATCGCGCATTGCATTTTCCAGGGTTCCTTCGAATAGCTGTCGGAGCCCATCGATGGCCGAAGGGCATGATCGTAGCAGAGCCTCCATCTGAGCGAAGTAAAAATCCCGATATTGTTGCAGCGCTCGGTCAAAAAGTTCCCGTTTTCCGCCGAATGTATCGTACAGCGATCCGCGACTGATGCCCAGGGTATCCACCAGATCCTGCATAGAGGTTGCATGATAGCCCCGGTTCCAGAATAGATTCATTGCCTTTCGCAGCGCCTCTTTCTGATCAAATTCCTTCAACCTGGGCATAGCTTATTTCACCTTCTGCCGGATGGCCGACAAGCAATTCGTATCTGCCCGTAGCAGCAAATTCGAATTGAAAAAAAGGTCTGCTCATCCGAGACAGCGGCAGCCGCCGCGGATGAGCAGAAACCTCAAACCAGAATCGCAATGCCTCCATCGATATTGATCTCGGATCCGGTAATAAAAGATGCATCATCGCTGGCCAGAAAGGCCACTAGCTTTGCTATCTCTTCGGGCTTTCCAAATCGCTTCAGCGGAACCCGGTTCTGCATCATCTGGGCAAAACCGTTTAGCTGTTCTTCGCTCAGGCCACTCTTTCCAAAGATCGGCGTTTCCACCGGACCCGGATTGATCGCATTCACTCGAATCTTTCGCGGAGCCAATTCTGTGGCGGCCGTGCGCGTATACGAATTCATGGCAGCCTTGGAGGCCGCATAGATGGCAGTATTGGACATTCCGGTATAAGCGTTTACCGAGGAAAGATTGATAATGGATCCTCCGTCTGTAATAACGGGAAGCAGTCGCTCTATTGTGAATACAGCGCCTTTAAAGTTAATGTCCATTTGATCGTCGAAAGTCTCTTCCGTTACATGACCGACTGGAGTTGGTATGAAAATACCAGCATTAACAAATAGAATATCGATCTTTTCGTATTTGATCTTCAGCTCCGCGGCCAGCGCATCGATGGCTGGTAACTCGCGTACATCGCATACCAGCCCAACCACTCCCAGGTCGCTGGCGGCCTGTTGGACTTTTTCTTTGTTTCGGCCCGTAATGATTACCGTTGCGCCCCTGTCTTTCAGCTCTTTCGCCGTGGAGTATCCGATTCCACTGTTACCGCCGGTTACAACGGCGACCTTATTTGTGAGATTGTTCATTGATTTCCTCAAATTCCTTATTGAACGTCCAACTCTAATCTGGAACGATCATTCCAGAATGTATGAGAATGAAAGCGATCCGGCGATCCAAATTTCCAACCGAGGAAAAAAATGTTTGCTCCTTCTGGACTCGAACCGCCCCATTCTTGGCTCAGTGCTAGGCAATGTGGCGTCTTTTTCAGGATGCGCATTTGTGGGCGGGCTGAATTTCTGGCGATATGGATTCCATTCGTGTCCAGGGCGCCCGCGAACATAACCTGAAAAACATTACAGTAGAAATACCCCGGGACCAGCTGGTGGTCATCACCGGCGTTTCTGGTTCTGGAAAGTCCTCCCTTGCCTTTGATACAATCTACGCCGAAGGGCAGCGAAGATACGTGGAGAGTCTATCGTCCTATGCGCGGCAATTTCTGGGACAAATGGAAAAGCCCGATGTGGATTTGATCGAAGGTCTTTCGCCGGCCATTTCCATCGAGCAAAAGACTACCCATCGAAATCCACGATCCACCGTGGGTACCGTTACCGAGATCTACGATTATCTTCGATTGTTGTTTGGTCGCGTGGGCCAGCCCCATTGCCATAACTGCGGTCGTCCGGTGGAGGCCATTACCATTGATCAAATCGTAGATCGAATTCTACTGATGGAAGAGGGAGCCAAGATCCAGGTAATGGCGCCTCTGATATCCGACAAAAAAGGCGAGCATAAAGATGTAATCGAGAAGGTCCGGAAAGAAGGATTCGTCCGTGTGCGCATCGATGGGCAGATCAAGGACCTTTCGGAAGACATCCAGCTGGAGAAAAAGCACCGCCATAGCATCGATGTAGTGGTGGACCGTCTGGTCATTCGTGAAGGAATCCATTCCAGGCTGACCGACAGCGTGGAGACCGCATTATCCCATGGCAACGGCCAGGTGTTGATCTTCGACGGCGAAAAAGATCACATCTACTCCAGAAATCTAAACTGCACTCATTGTAATCTATCGCTGCCCGAGATTGCCCCCAGAAGCTTTTCCTTTAATTCACCGCAGGGCGCCTGTCCTACCTGCGATGGCCTGGGCGTACTTCTGGAATTTGACGAAGATCTGGTAGTGCCGGATCCGGAACTTTCCATTCTGGACGGGGCCATCGCGCCCTGGAGCGGAGGGCGAAGTTACTGGTATCTGGAGACATTGCAAGAGCTTTCGCATGAGTTGGATTTTCATCCATCCTTTCCGTATAAAAAAC
>JAGRNC010000165.1 GCA_020440935.1 Leptospiraceae bacterium
TCGCATTAGCATTCCGCTTACCAGTGCAAACAAGAACAGGACGTGCGGAATCATCAGATTGTAGTTGAAAGTTCCATTAAACAGAAATGCGATGATCGTTGATGGAACAAGGGCACGTCTCCAGGACGTCCTTTGTGTTGTGCCGCCAGGATGCAGGATCATTGCCAGGGCCACTAGAAACATTATCCCGCCAAATACAGGAGGTATCGCTCCTACAATAACACCAAAGTCTTGCATCGACTGAAGGGCGGTGTTGTGGCTCGGCAAGCGGGCGTTTTGCTCATAATGTTTCTCTATGACTTGAAAGCCTGGTGAATTCGGGCCGGATGGCCTTTGAATATGTTCGGCAGTGGCAGCGAAGGAATCTCCACCGTAGCCCCAGACTGGACGGTCGTAGATAGCGTGCAAGGAAGCTTCCCAGAGCACCGCGCGTGCTTGAAAAGTATTGCACTTCAAAGCCCAATCCAGAAATCCCCATCCCATGACGGTGCCACTTGCCAGCAGAAGAATGAGGCCGCCTATGGCCATGTTACGTCTTCGCAAAGCTGCTACCCAGAGCAGCCCCAGCTGTTTTCGAAAGGTAAATAAACCAATAAATAATAGAAAACTAACAGTAACAATACGGGACTGGCACAATAGCATAAAAAAGGCAGTAATGGCGGTGCCAGCGATGGATACAACCTTGCCAAATTTGTATTCCTTTTTTTTCGAGTAGATGCCGGCAAGAAAGGGGATGTACAAAAGGAGTCCGGCCGCCAGGTCATTTGTGTTCATTCCTGCCAGGAATGGCCTTTTGTTGAACCAAACCGAATCAACTCCTTCGAGCACAATATTTGAGGTCAGGCCCCAGGACAAATAGAATAGGCTGATCAACAAAGGAAAAAGAACAGCTTTGCGCAACTGACCATATGAACCTGATACGGCAACAGAGAATAGGATTATGGCCACGATCCATCGAGTATTGGCTAATGCAGACTCAAATCGCTGGCCGGCAAGAATGAAAGAAAGGGTCATTCCCACTAGAAATGCGATGAGCGCGCCGGCTATCCAGGGGGACAACCGGATGCGATTTCCCTTCAGAAGCAAGATCCAGAGCGCCAGGCCAGGAAAGAAAAGTAGTAGATTCGGCGCCAGATGGAAAGTCCAGGAAAAAGGAAGTCCAGAGGCTGTTAGTAATACGGCCAAAGCTACCGACGCGGGATCCGAGCCTCGCTCATTCCTCCACAAAATGAAAGCGATGAGCACATAATAGATTAGTCGAAAAACCAATCGCAAGCGTATAACATCTGAACCGAACTTGTGTTCCAATAAATGTCCAAAGAAGAAGAAAACAAATATCAAAGCTAGTAAATTGACTCGGCCCGACGTCTGACCTTTGCGAAACCAGAGGATCGACAAACCGAGAATGGCGCCGGGGAGCAATTCGATGTGCGACTGGCGCCATCCATGAGTGAGAATCAGGACCAACAACCACTGAGCGACAATGATTCCTCCCAGAAGCATTTTCTCCAGGGAATCTTGCGGTCGTCGGAGTAAGGAAGTCATACTTCTGAGAAACGCGTGGAGGCGAAGGAACCGGTAGTTTCGGATCAACCCAATTTACCTCGTGCATTATTTGACGAAACAATGACTGCAAAGATCGTGGGAGACTCAGAAATCCTCGGACAGTAGTTCGATAATCCAGTATGCGTCATTCTTCTAAAACGAGCAATGGCGCCTTGGTCCGGTGGGTAGCGGCAAAGCATATTCCGTCCAGTTATGAAGTTTGCCATCCGCAGCTTTTTGCCGCCTCGGCTGAAAGACGAGACTGCGTTTTGTCGCTCTGTTGGCGACCGCAAAAGGAGTGGGACAGTTTCATATAGAAATTTGTGCCCGATGCTCTACAAATTCGAAATCTCCCACCCCTCGATTGTCCTCTTGAATCCGTTGTCCTCTGTTGCAAATGGGCACGAGCTACTGAGGTGAAAGGGATCCGTAACCTCAACGGGAGTATGTATATACTCTCCCATTCTGTGGGCTGCCAATCCGAGCCCGTACTGACACATAGGATGGAAATGCGTATTCTCGACGCACTGTGCGAACATCTTTTGCGCTAATTTGAGATTTTCCGCTCGATTGATTCCTGCCTCGGCGAAGTAAAGGTATTCGGATGCTACTATCGTTAATAACGATGGGTCGGTGAAAGCGACCATATAGGGAACTTTGTATGGCGGGGATGCAATGTCCTGCGTCTGGACAGAAGGCTCTGGTCCAGACTCTTTGAAAAAAGCCCCCAGGCATCTATTCAGTGGTTGGCCCGCACTGATAATGAAGTTTACGTTCTTTAGCGACAGAACTTGCGCTCGAATCTGCGCCATGCAGAAGATCGTGGATAGGATAACTGCGGTAGCTAAAAAGCCTCGGGCGAAACCGCTTACCCTTCCCGTGTTTGGTACGGGGGCGGTCGTGGGACGAAGGAAAATTCCAAGCCATAGAAAAAACGTGATGGCAGGAATGTCCAGAAACATATCTACCGCGCCGTGCATGAAGAAGGCCGCGAGTATGGGCCCGGATATTCTTATTTCTTCGGGTTTGGCAAAGAAGATTCGCGCAGAAACAACAAGCAAGAATGCAATAAATCCTAAAACGCCCGTACTCAGGATCAGTTCCAGAAGCAAATTATGGGAATGCATGTTAATGCCGCCCGTATTTACTGCCAGCTGCTGCAGAAGTCCGGGCGGCCTCCCCGCGAATCTGGAAGCGGAGGCTATCACATCGGAACTACCGTATCCATTTCCCAGCATCACGGTTCTAAAATCGCTTTCTTTGATAATCGAGTATACTCCTTGCCAGACTTCATCGCGTCCATGACCGGGTACAGGAATTAGACGGGCTGAGTCGGTGCCCACAAAGTCATTCACTGCTGCGCCCCAGGGTAGCACGATTGCCAGAAGAACGGGCATCACAATGCCCAGCCGGGCCAGGCCGTATTTTTTCGGAAACAATCTAATAAAGAGTACCAGCGAAAGGCCATAGAATGTGGCTATCATTGCTCCGGCTGACTCCAGTACGAAGAGCAGCCCCATAGAAATTAGAAATCCCAGAGAAATCAGCCCCCTCCGCCAGTCCACACGAATGGACGATTTGTCTCCGATTAGATTCGCGGCGACGAATACCGCGGCAAGACTAAAATAGGCCGCCGTGCGATTCGGATTAATCTCTGCAAAATTTGATGTGAAGAAATCGCTGCCCAGGGAGGCCCAGTGCAATGCATATATGAATGCGCTTAAAACGAAAGCGAATAGAATTCCTTTTTGCAGAAATCTGGATCGGATGCCGAGTGTCAATACTGCACCTGGCAGCAACAGGGCCATCCCGCGCAGATAGTAGAATATGCCCGGGTTTACGATGGCGGAAATCAATGCGATAATGAGGAACAATACCAGAGCTATCTGCTGCAGGGAGGTGTTCTTTCTGAATGATCTTACCAGAATGTTAAAATTGAGAGCCGGGCTAAGCACAATCGGTAGCAGGAAGGCCGATGCGCCAAGCCAGAAGAATGCATCCATAAAGCAGGCGCTCAGGAGAAAGGCAGCCGTGTATGCGAAAAATTGACGGGCAGGCCAGCGTTTCCAGACGGCGAAATAGAGCAGTCCCAGATGAGCCACCAGCATGAGTGGTATCCAGCTATCGGTACTGCGCAGGCCCGCCGGATCGCCCAGAGGTATTGCCTTTAGGGCGATGCCACAGGAAAGACCCAGAATGGAAGCTAAAAAGGTGAGTAATCGGAAGTATCGACTTTTGCTGCGACGAAACTCATAAATCAGGACCGGTAACGCTAGTGTCCAATAGTACCCGAGCATCCGAATAAATTGCATTCGAGCCACTTGGCCGACCAGCAACAGGGCTATAATGGCTCCCAGAATAGCCATTACCAGAAAAAGCATCCCCCAGGTGGCCTGTCGTACAGACAAAGTACTTCGTTTATTAGCGATCATTGCCGCGACTCGAAGACAATCTGAATTCGCCTAAGATTTCTGTTGCCTGCGAAAGAAGGCGTCTCCAAGGACTCTGGAGCAATCCGCGTTTATAGCTTCCGTAACCCAGGAGGCCAAATGCAATTAGAACGAGTGTTCCCGGCAGAAAGTTGTAAAATGGAAGCACCCATCGCAAGTTTGCCAGCGAAACTCCTTTGAGCAGAATCAGGTAGTAGACTTCCTTCACCAAAGTGGAATCAAAAAATAATACAGAAAGGACCAGCGCACGCCAGAGTAAGCCAGCCGGGCTGTTTCCGGGTTTTCTGAAGAACAGGAACACCAAAAGCGGTAGCAGCAGAATCAAGTAATGGGCCCAGAAAATGTTTAGAAACAGGAGCGGCAGCGCCAGTGCGGCTCTTCGTCGCTGCCCCCCGGATGGTGAGCTGTAGGCAGAAAGAAGGATAAGAGCTGATAAGACGCCCCTTGCAACATGGGAAAGTAAGTCCGGATGATGGGGGGCGGGTACGAATCGAGTATAGTACTCCATCCAATTGCCCAGCACAAGCTTATGTAGGAATGCATCTACGGAAAGGTTATTAAATGTGAGTATGGAGATTCCCGAATGGGAACTTGCAAGGCGAAAATAATCGATCGTGGGTCCTGGTAGAATCGTAAAATTCAGCCCTATAATGGTTATGATTCCGAGGCAACTCCAGAGAGCGGATTTCCATCGGCCGTTTAGAATCGGGTAGATCACAAATATGGGGGCCCAGGGTTTAATGAGGACCATCCCAGCCATGAGCAGGGCAGGCGCGATTCGCCCCTTTCGCATGCAGGCCCGGAAGAACGGCAAAACCAATACAGCCAGAACGGCTATATTCTGACCGAGCCGTAAGCATTCCTGAATGGAATCAGAAAGACAAAGAAGCATCAAAACCACCAATCCGGTGGTTGCACCGAGCCTTCTCATAAAGGGTCTGACGATCGTTGCCAGAAATAGCGACAGCAACAATGCATTCAAGATCAGAAAAGCAATGCTGAATGCCTTGAAGGAAGTAAATAGTGCAAACGGAAGTACCGCTGTAAGGTAAAGAGGAAGGTAAACATAGGCGGTTTCAGCCGACTGACCGCCCATTTCCTTATTCTCAAGTTTTACCCATTCTGGATCTCTTGTCTGGCCGTAAGCTGAATTCCCATATATATGGTCCGCCATTCCTTCCACGAGAAGTCGGCCGGATATCCAGGTCGGCGCAAGATCTACCGGATGGGACAGATCGATTCCCTTTCGATAGCTATTGTAGAGGAGGAAAATGGCGGCCGCGAAGAACAACCAGCGAAACTCAGTGGCTTTCTTCAATGCGAACACTCCGCCATAATGGAGTCGATTTGTTGTAGTCTTTTCAATTCGTTTCGGGAATTAAATCGACTGGAAAAATTCGTGCTCAGGGTGATGGTGCCGAGTCTTAAGTTTTCCGAATTATCATAGGCTCTACGCACTGCCAGGATCTTGTAAGAATCGGTGACGTTCCCTCCATCCAGTTTAAGAATCGTCAAGCGCGTGGTCGTAGCATCAAAAAGCTCCGGCCATAGGACTAACCCCTTTGTCCCATCCTCTGTATGGATAGCGATGGCTTCGTCGGGTACGGCTTTCAATCGGTTGCTTATGCCATTCAGGATTAGATCGGAGACTGCCCGAAATTGCTCAAGGGTCCTTTCTCGATGCCCCTCGCAATCTGCAGGAACGTTCCTCCCGGTTATCAAATTGATGTTTGGACGGAGAATACTATCCAGAGAAATGGCCAAAACGATTATGAATGCGGAAAGAGCAATGCGATGGAAGAAGCTACTGGATTGATTCACGGCAATACTCGTTTTTACTGGTTTAGTCCAGTTTTATGACACGAAGCAATGACTTTGCCGTGACACATTGAAGTCATAGCTCCAGAAATTCAATCCACATTCGGAGGCACAGGGAAATTGTCCCCTGTGGCATAGCTTATCTTCAGAGGTTCCAGGAGGGGGCGCCACAGTCCAGGCGACCAACTATTCCCAACCATTTCGGGGTTCCATAGACAGAAGATACAGGGGCCTACGTTGTTACTGCCATCAACCATTGCGCCAGCTAGCA
>JAGRNC010000166.1 GCA_020440935.1 Leptospiraceae bacterium
CCAATCGATAAGGAAAATAAATGTCCGATTCAAGTTATATCCAGGTGCAAAACCTTAACCGCCAGTATGTTCAAGGAGAGATTGTTGTACATGCTCTTCGAGACGTAAACATAGCCTTTCAGCGCGGGGAATTTGCGGCACTGGTGGGGCCATCCGGATCGGGAAAGAGTACTCTGCTAAATTGCATGGGCGCCCTTGATAAACCTACTTCAGGGCATGTTAGTATCGATGGAAAAGATGTAACCAGGCTGAACGGAAACCAGCTGAGCGATTTTCGCCTACAAAACATTGGTTTCGTATTTCAGGCCTATAACCTTGTTCCGGTACTCACCGCTTACGAAAACGTCGAGTATATACTGTTGCTTCAAGGAATTGCGCCCGCAAAACGTAAAGAGCGAATCGCACGGCTTGCGAGCCGAATGGACATGGACGATTTAATGGATCGATTCCCGGATCAGTTGTCTGGCGGTCAACAGCAAAGGGTAGCAGTGGCAAGAGCGCTCATTGGCGAACCCGAGGTAGTGCTGGCCGATGAACCAACGGCCAATCTCGACAGTCATAACGCAGAGAAACTCATTCAACTAATGCAACAAATGTGTCAGGAAACCAGCACGACCTTCATTTTCAGTACCCACGATGCACGAGTTATGCAAAGCGCAAGACGATTGATTCACCTACGTGATGGTCAGGTGGAAAACGATGAAAATCGGACATGATCCTCAATCGGAAATAGAAATTCGCAATCATACCTGCCTGAAAGCCAGTCGATGGGCTCTCGGTCTCTTTGTTCTGACTCTATTTCTGGGCCGATCGGATGCCCTATTCGCGGCGCCGCCCGAAAGCGAAGATCTTACCACGGATTACGATGCCAGCGACGCATCTTCCGACTTTGACCTATCGGAGCTGGACAATCCATATCACTTTGGCGGATTTGTGCGTCAGTCTATCGAGGGGATAAAGCCCTACTATCCTTACGACAAGGGAATTACTGATATCACATCCTTTACCAGACTTCGGCTGACAGGCCAGTACAGTTCAGGGCCATGGGAGGCAGAGGTATCCGGTAACGGAGATTTTATCTTTACCAACCATCCAGAGTCTCCTGCCTTTCCAATCCTCTACGAATCAGAGATCCGGAACCGGGCCCTGTCGCTGGAAACCCAGAAAAACAAGGGGGATTACCTGATTCGAGGAGATGTACACAGAATGTACATTGGCTACCGCGGCCAGTCTTTGCATGCCACCATCGGACGACAGGCGATAAGCTGGGGCGAGGGACGGCTGTTGAATCCCATGGATTTGATTACTCCGGTAGGGCCGCTGATTCAGGACATTGAGGATGTGCCGGGCGCCGATGCATTGAACTTCAGTTACTTTTTTAACTCTTACGACTCTTTGCAATTAGTGCTCGTTCCCTACACCAGCGGAGACAATCGGGATGTGTCCAAATTGAGGTCAGAGAACACCACTGCCGTTGTCCGCTATAAGGCCACGTTCGGAAATCTCGATGCGGTAGTTCTGGGCGGACAGCAGTTTCGTAGCTACATCTGGGGCGCCGAACTGAACCTGACGATGTGGGATGCCGGGTTTCGATTCGCTTATCTTGGGCGTCAGGAAAACGAAGCGTTTCACAAGGACTGGCTTGCCGAAAAAGATACGCATCAATTTGTGCTGGGCGCAAGCTACGCATTCTGGGGCAAATTGCGCACGAATCTGGAGTTCTTTTACAACGATCGCCCTTACGGCGACGACTCCTATATCCCGGAACTGCAGCAAACGGAAAGCGATGTGGCCATTGGAGAAGAGCCACCTGGCGATGATCTCGCTTTCTTTCGTACCAGCGGTCGAATTCTGACCAGAAATCACTCTCTTTTGCAGGGTTCCGTGGGCTACGACATTACGGAACTACTGACGGCAGACCTATTTGCGATCTGGGATACGGAGGGCGGAAGTTTGCTATACGGCCCACAATTTAGCTACAATGCCGCAAATGAAGTGATCCTTGTAGCCGGCGCGCGGTTGTACAATCAGAGCAAGCATCCAGAAGAGGGCGAATTTTACGGAGCGCCACCGCAGGCGTTCTTGTACCTACGATGGCATTTTTAATGGGAACTATGAAAGGCCAGTCAAGCAAACTCAATCAGGATCAGCTTCTCTATCTGGAAAAGATGGGCATCTATTTCGAACGCGAAGGTTTTCCGCGGATGGCCGGTAGAATCTTTGCATTGCTGCTAACAGATCCGGGCGGAAAACTGAGCGCCTCCGATATTGTCGCTAAAATCCACGTCTCCCGCGGATCGGTATCCACCATGACTCGGTTTCTGATCGAGCGAGGATTGATGGAAAAAACAGGAAGTCCGGGCAAACGCGAAGATCTTTTTCGCTTAAAACCCGATGCTCTCAGCGCAATGTTTGCGCAACGAGTATCGGCCGTTCAGGAATTTCGTGAGTTACTGCAGACAGGCCTGCGAATGACAGATCCCAAATCTCCCAATTCCAGGTACATGGCCGAGATGGCCGATTTCTACAACTGGATGGAAAGCCGGATGCCCGAGCTCTGGAAAGAATGGGAAGAAAACCGAAATAAAAAGTCTTCAGGATGATTCAATGACAATCAATGCAATGTCGTCCTGTGGTTTTTCCTGCCATTGATGCACATAGTCTAGAAACGCTTCGGACAATTCCGCCGTAGAAAGCGAGAAGTTCGTTTCCAGGAATTGCATTATCCTTTCTTCGCCCAGAAATTCTCCCGCCGAGTTGCGTATCTCTGTGACTCCATCGGTAAACAGGATCAATCGATCGCCCGAGGGAAACGGTCGCTGTATTAGTTCGCAGCGCAGATCGCCCAGCCAACCCATCACCCTTCCTCTGGGAAAGAGCGGTTCAAGTGTACCCCCGGAATGGAGAAGTGCGCCAGGGAGATGACCGGCTCGAGCCAGATACAGCTGGCGGGTTTCTTCGTCTACAAAGACCGATATCCCCGTGACCAGCTGGGTCATTCCTGCATCGCAGATAATCTTGTTCACCCCCTGAAGCACTTGCGCCGGATCCGTCCAGATTTCGCGCTGTAACATAAAGGCAACTCGCGTCATGGCCGCGCCCAGGGCGGCCCCAATGCCATGGCCGGTCACGTCAGCCAGGAAAACCGCCACCCCGCCGTTGACCCGCTGCACATCGTAATAGTCGCCACCCAGGTCGCCTCTGGGAAGATATCGAGCCGTTATGGAGATTTGCTCCATTTGTGGAATCTCGGCGGGCAGCAGTTCCATATGGATCTTCCGCGCAATCTGCAACTCCTGTCTGTAGCTGATAAGCTCCGACTTTTCCATAGATGAAAACCGAAGATCCACCAGAGTACGCACACGCGCCAAAAGCTCCACCGGATCCACTGGCTTTTCTAGATAGTCGTTGGCGCCCGCCGCAAAGCCCTCTACCATCCGATCGTTATCGCCGTGCGCGGTAAGAATCAGAACCGGTAAATCCACCGGCGAATAGGACTGACGAATCCAGAGACATAGATCAATTCCGGACATTCCGCCCAGCATCCAGTCAAGAATAGCGACATCGGCCTGACCTCCGCTCTGCAGGTAATAAATTGCATCGCGCGCATTCTTGAATGATACCAGCTGCAACCCCGCTGGCTCCAGGATTCCCCGCAATACCGCCGAGTTTATGGTTTCGTCGTCGACTACAAGAATCCTGGGAGTGGTTTCTGTCTTTTCGAAGTCGGAAGCGCTCTGCCTGGTTACCTCCTGCAGTAGCTTGAACTGTTTGAGCGCATGTCCGTTTTCGCTCGGTTCGGACGATTGCTGCGAGGCGGTGGTAACGCTACTGTACACTGGTAACCGAACACTGAACGTGGAACCCCGACCCGGCCGGCTTTCTACGCTCAAAGAACCTCGATGAAGATCTACCAGACTTCGGACTATATAGAGGCCCAGTCCGGTACCCCCGTAGCTACGCGCAATGGCCCGATCCGCCTGGTGGAATGGTTTAAAGATCTCCTCTTGCTTTTCGCGAGGAATTCCAATGCCAGTGTCGGATACTCTTATTTGGATTTGATTCCCCAGGGTTTCGGCCTCAACGGTGACCGAGCCTTCCCGCGTAAACTTTACGGCATTTCCGATAAGGTTCAATAGAATCTGCTGCAATCGTAGTTCGTCCGCTTCCAGGGCAGGTAGACTTTGCGATACAGAATTCACCAGTTGTACAGGCTTTTCTCTGATCTGGTCCGCCAGGGAAGCAAAGCAAAATTCTACTACCGGGAACAATCGCACGGCAGAAGGATTTATCTTGAGCTGCCCCTGCTTCAGTCGGCTATGATCCACAAAATCGTCCACCAGACGACTGAGACGATTCGCGCTCTGGCGAATCAACTGCAATGAATGACGGAGCGACGGGCTCAGCGGAGTAGAATCGGGTTGCTGCTCCATCAATAGAATTCTGGAGATACCCAGAATTCCGTGTACCGGGGTTCGAATTTCATGCGAAGCAGCGGCAACAAACGTATCGCGCATTCGGGCGGCCTCTTCCAGTTCTGCGCGGGCCTTCTCCAGACTCTGGTTTAGAAGCTCCGATGTACGCAGCGAAAGCAAGAAGCGATTTCCCATGATGGCCACCATGGTTATGGCAAAGCCAAAGAAACCCCAGCGAAAGAGAGGCTCCATAGAATTGAAGTTGTAGATACTGTTGCAAAGATCGAATACGGCCGTGGCCAGAAGGACGGCAAATGCCACGATAAATTTACCGGAGTCCCGGTCCCCGCGGCGATAGGCGCCAAAAGCAAAAAAGGGCAGCCAGAGCATCAAAGGAATCTGGCACGTTCGCCAGAAGACCACCAGAGTAGAGACCAGGCTAAAGGGAAGCAGCAAGGCCAGCAACGAACAAAGCGCGTTGAATCCTCCCGCCAGATAAGCCCAGATAGGAATCGGCTTCTGGGGACGCAGGTAGGTTAGACTGAATAATACCAGAGCGCCGGGCAGTACAAATATAGAAGCATTCTCGCCGCGCGTCAGATACTCCGTGTTCAAAATGAGATCGTAAGCCAACCGGCTGCGAAAGAAGTAAAATCCAAAAGTCCCCAGAGTAAATAGAAAGAAAAAGAATCCGTACAGTTCGGCGGGGCGACGAATAAAGAGAAACAGATGATACAGGCCAAAGGCCAGATAAATGGAAACTAGAATTAGCTGTATGAAATCATCAAAGCCATCATAGGCAGCCTCTGCCTCCTGGATCGAATAGCCCGAGTCGTAGAAAAGCCCCGGAACCGCAGAAGATGACTGATAGGGAGGAGTGGTTCCCAGTAACTGGATCGCAATGACGTTCTCGCCATTCCTCAGTAGGTCGCGCCTGAATGGTACTCGCAGGGATAGTTCGGTGCGTCGGACCTGGATTTCGCCACCGCGAATATATATCTCTCTGGCCACCGGCTCTCCGTTTACATAGATCGAGAAGTTCTCGCCTAGCCCGGGAAAACAGAGCACCGGTGATATGAGCAACTGGTCGTCCTCTAGATAGAATCGAAAGTAAACCGTGAACTCAACGAGCTGATTTACGTTACTCGAAGGAAAAATCTCAAGCAAGGAAATGGGAAGCGATTTCACCGGAGTGGCCGATTCCGGGATCGCAGCGGTCAGTGTGTCATCGAAACCAATTTTCGCGAATATATCTGAGTGATCCAGGTCAACGATTCGTGTTTCTGGCTGCGGCGAGCAGGCAGCCAGAGTCATAATCAATATGGAAAATGCCGGTAGAAGGGAGTAGAAATAGGCGAAGGAATGGACCGCCCGCATCCGATTACTCCCGTTCGGATTCCAGAAACATTCCGGATTCGATGCGGGAACGTATTAAATTGGAAAGCTCTTCTACAGAGAGCGGTTCGTACTCGGCGGGATGAATGGGATCATGCACAGTTACTACAATATGACCGCGTTTCACTCGCTGAATCCGTTTGTCCCTTTGAGGAGGCATGATTTCATGGGCTCCCCAGATGCTGATGGGCTGCAGAGTGACGTCTGCCTTCTTGGCCAGAACAAAGGCGCCCTTCTTGAAGGTGAGAAGCTCCCCGTCGGGCTT
>JAGRNC010000167.1 GCA_020440935.1 Leptospiraceae bacterium
TCAGAATGCAAGTCCTGCAGTGGATTCTGTAGTATTTCCTGCCACCCATTTCTCCGGCAGCCGATACTGGTCTTCCACAACAGATGTCTCCAATGCCCTTAGCGCCCTGGCTATTGATTTCTCGGACTCTACCATATATTCTACTGGCAAAACGGGCAACCACTATGTCCGGTGCGTTCGTTGATGAAGGGGAGGTATTTTGGATTCTTCCGAACGGCTTAGTCGCTCCCAGTTCCTGCATCGATTTCTCTTGCTTGCAGGGGCGGCTACCATTACATTACCAGCGCCCATGCAGCTATCGCGACTTTTTGGCGCTCCACGCCCGGACCAGGAACTGCGCAAACGGCCCATCCCGGCCTACGGCGAGTCCATTCCTATTGTAGGGTTGGGTACCTGGCGAGCATTCGACTACGATGATCCGGCATCGCTGGTGCAACTGCGCACTGTTCTGGAATTGTTTCATGCGGCGGGCGGTCGGGTAATCGACACATCTCCCATGTATGGTTTGGCCGAAGAAGTAATTGGTCGATTACGAGGAGATCTTGACCCGGAAAGTCCCAATGCGCTGGACCTGTTCACCGCCACCAAGGTCTGGACCAGCGGTTACAGCGAAGGAAGGCATCAGATACAGAAATCATTTTCGCTGCTTAGAGAGATCGATTTGTTGCAGGTTCATAACATGCTGGATCTGGAAACCCATTGGCCCTATCTAGAAGAGCTTAAGGCTACCGGAAAGATTCGATACACCGGAATTACCCATTACACAGAATCGGCATACGAGCAGTTGATGGTTTCCATTCGTAAGTATCGGCCGGACTTCGTTCAGTTCAATTACAGTGTACTGGATCGAGAGGCAGAGGCGAGGCTTCTACCTTTATGTATGGAGAACAGGGTGGCCGTGCTCATCAACCGTCCCTTTGGCGGAGGGCAGCTCTTTGGAAAAACAAAAGGTAAGAATCTCCCCGACTGGATGCGCTCCATGGGAATTCTAAGCTGGTCCAATGCGATGCTGAAGTTTGTGCTATCCCATCCTGCCGTTACCTGCGTTATCCCGGGCACCGGAAAACCCGATCATATTCTGGACAACTTAAATGCCGCTCGCGGAGAGCTCCCCGACCAGGAGGGCAGGGAGAGAATCGCGGATTATTTTAAGAGTTTATAGAGGTACGCTCGCGCGCCAAAATTGGGATGGCTTGCTGCGGCAAGCCCCTAAAAAAACTGCCGCCTTTCAGTTGGCCCTCGTGCAAGCGCGCTCCCGTGAAGGAATGCGGTCCTACGGACCTGGCGATCGTCGTGATCGCAGGTTCCGCCCGTGGCGGAACCCTGGCCCTGCTCGCAAAAGATTATGCCGCAGCACCCTGGAGGACTTGCTGGAGCAATTCTCTTGCACAGACTCGCAGGGCCATGACCTCTTCGGCGCCTTCGAAGATGGAGAATACGCGGGCGTCGACGAAGTAGCGGGAAACGGGATACTCTTCGGCATAGCCCATTCCGCCATGGATCTGCATGGCTTCGCGAGTAACCCATTCGGAGATTCGGGAAGCGTAGAATTTCACAAGAGTGGCTTCCATGTTTCCTTTGCCTTCATCCATCAGTCCCGCCACATGATAGGAATACTGTCGGGAAGCCTGGACGATCATGGCCATTTTTGCTAGCTTCCAGCGGTTGATCTGATACTCTTTCAGTTCTTTTCCAAAGACCTTGCGCTCGGATGCGTAACGGGCTGCCGCTTCCATGGCTGCCTGCATTACTCCGTTTGCCCGGGCTGCCGTTTGCACTCGACCGCCAGCGAAACCAGCCATCTGCAGGTAGAATCCTTTGCCGCGACCTTCTTCGCCGCCGATTAAGTTTTCATCGGGTACAAAGTAGTTATCGAAGTTCACTTCAAAGCTATGCATTCCGCGATAACCGATGGTGGCAATGGCCGAACCGCTCATAGATCCGCCGCCATCTTGCTTCACTTCGAATTTGTGGTCTTTGAAACGAGGCTTTTCGGCCAGTAGAATGGAGAGTCCTTTATGCTTTAGCGCCGGATCCTTTTCGGTACGCGCGAGCACCAGAAGAACATCTGCATAACCGGCGAAAGTACACCATGTTTTTACGCCGTTGATGACCCAGCCGCCATCTACCTTGTCGGCCGTAACTTTCATTCCGGCAACATCGGAGCCAAAGTTTGGCTCGGTTACGGCAACGCCGGCCATCCGCTCACCCATGGCCAGAGCGCTAAGCCATTTCTCTTTCTGCGCATCCGTGCCGCCTTTGATGATTGCCTTGGAAAGAATCTCCGGTCGGGTAATGAGCGAACCCGCAATGGAAAGCCCGCCGCGCGAAAGCTCTTCGGTTACAATCATCATGCCCACGTTTCCGAGCATATCCAGCAATCCGCCGTATTGCTCGGGGATGGAGAGTCCGAATGCGCCGTTGTTCACCAGTTCGTTTAAGATGTCGTCCGGGATGAAGTCATCGTGCCGATGTACATGCTCTGCATGGGGCATGACAGTTTGCTCGGCGATCTTTTTGTACACGTCTCGGATTTCATTGTAATCGTCTGTGCCCAGGTTTCCGTAATTTCCGGCGATTACCTGCTCGGCAACCCGATCATACCTGGATTTATCTACTGCTTTCTGCAATGCATCGTTTAGCTCGGGAGTAAACAGGCCAGAAATGTCATCGGAATTGAGACCGTACTCTTCCATCCGACCGGCAAGCTCGCCACGGAAGCGATTAAATGCCTCGCCCATAAATGCGGCGGCCATGTCCTTTTCCAGATCGCCGTTTGCGTCCGCATAATTCAGGAAGTAATCGGCAATGTTGAACTCCGCTGTATGATAGGACAGGTTATAGTGGACCAGCTGATTTTCGTCCATCTTGTCGATGGATAGCTTGCCTCCGTCCTCGGCGAGTTTGGCCAGATTTCCCGTGATTTTTTGAATATTTGATTGAAATTGATTTCGAATGGTCTGCAGATATTGTTCCATAGTTACCGCCAGTAGAATCACCCCCACCAAATCTGACCACTGAATTTAGAATGACATGGTCCGTTGAATCCAGCGCGAAAATCATAATTGCTTCTTGACTGGATTTACCCTCCTTTGTGCAGTGCAAAACAGCGATGAGGTTGATCAAGCGTTACGCGAACCGCCGGCTCTATGATGCCGAAACCAGCAAGACCATTACTCTTGAGGATGTGGCTCGTTGTGTCCAGGATGGAGAAGAGGTTCGCGTGGTGGACAACATCACCGGCGAGGATATCACCACCCGCGTCCTGGGACAAACCTTCCTGAAGGTCAGTACGGAACAACAGAATCTGGAGTTTGCCACATTCCTGTTGTCCTCGCTCATTCGCGAAGTATCCACCAACATCACCGATTTCCTATCCAGGCTGGTTCAGGGCGGCATTGGAGTGGCCAACCTCACACGGGAACGGCTGGAGCAGATTGTGCAGATGATGGTGGAAAAAGGGGAGCTTCAGCTCTCCGAAAAGCAAGACTATCTTACATCCCTCATGCACCAGCTTACTCGGCAACAGGAGCAGATGCGCGATACCATCGAAGAAGGGAAAGGCGCCCTCCGCAGCGAATGGGAAAAGGAGTCCAGCGACAAGCAGGTTCCAGATATGGAAGAGCTTTCGGCTCGTCTGGACGAAATGGCACGCTGGATCCGAGATATGAAAAAGTAAAAATTGTTGTCTCATCCTTAAAGAAGGGTCTCTCTGGAACCGAATGGACTAGCTGGGGGGGAATGTTTCCCCGTATTAGCGTAAACCCAACGGAGTGGAATTATGGGACGAGCACGAATGCTGAAATGGGCGGTGCTTTCACTTTGCGGACTACTGGTTTCTCCGGTATTTGCAGGGGCGGAAGACGATGCCAAGGCTTACTATGCACAGAAGACCGAACAGGCCCTGAAAGACCTGGAGTTCGGCACCTACGACCAGAAGGTTCTGGCAACCTATTACATGGGGGCCCTGGGAAAGCCCATGTTTGTTCGTCCCCTGGGCAGGGCATTGCTTTCGCAGCTGGATGATCCGGCCATGCGCAAAGCATCAATCAACGATCCATACGTTAAAGCCCACATGGCCTGGGCGCTGGGAGAAATTGAGCATAAAGCAGCTGTCCCCTATCTAATCAAGGCCTCCGAAAAAGTATCAGCGATCATAGAAGAAGAAAGAAAGGCCGTGGAAGCCGCCCGGCAGAAGCGTCCCGCGACCAGCCACGAATTCATTCTGGAAGCAAACGAACCTGGCCCCTTTCTGGCCGCCAATGAAGTCCCCTTTGGCTTCAGCCCGGATGTGTATTGGAGCGTTGCCGATGAATTCAAGCATATCCCGGCTCCCAATCCAGACTCAGAAGATCATCGGGCCAGGCTGCAGGGTTTCAACTATGTAAACGTAATGCAGCACATTCTGATCGCTCTGGGAAAAATCGCATCTCCCGATGCCACGGACACTGTGGCAAAATTCCTTTCGCATCCGTATCCTGCCATCCGCATGGAAGCGGCCCTTACTCTTGGAAAGATTGGAAACCTGAGCGCCCTCGAGGCCCTGGAAAAGGCATTCGACCAGGAAAAGGATCCGGGAGTTCGGGCACGAATCGCATTTTCTGTGTTCTATAACGATCATACCAGGGTGAAGTATTATCAGGAAATCCTCACCATGTTAAAGGATGACAATGTCCGAGTTCGGCTTGAAGCTGCCAGGGCATTGCGTGAACTGGCTCTGGGCGAGTCCATTTCCCCTCTCTATCAGGCCTACCGGCTGGAGGAGAGCAATGCAGTCCGACAAGTAATCAACCAGGCCATCCACAATGCAGAGATCGATAACCTTTTTCCGCCGAATCCGCTCATTCAGACCGGACCCACACGTATCTGGATCCATGGGCGGCCCCAGCGACCGTCGGAATAACGCTCGAGGCTGGCGTTTGCGAGGGCAGCGCTGGCCCGTTTCTCTTTCCACTCTCTGCGCCGGAGTTCTTCTTCTCATAGTTGCGTCCGCTTGCGCAGATCAAAACACGGTGTACCTGGACGACGACGCTGGCGCAGGCCCGCGCGTGGCCTACGTTTCTTCCGACAGAGCAGTTCTCCGTACAGATCCCATTATCATCGCGTCCGAAATCGAATGGCCGGCTGCCGGCCAGCGTCTGACCGTGCTCGAACGAACAGCCAAACAGGATACCATCGACGGCTCCGCAGATTTCTGGTACAGGGTCCGCCAGGACAGCGGCGTTGAAGGCTGGATCTTTGGCACATCCCTCAGCTTTTCTCCCCAGGAAATGGCGCAGAATGTCAAAGGACGTAAAAAAGAAATCGAGGAAGCGCTTCCTGGAATCTGGTGGGAGATCGAGGGCGATGGATCTACTGGCTACCGACGCATTGTATTTAAAAACAATACCTTCTACTACAGCTATGGCAATCGCCTGGAAAATTCCGGTACCTTTGAAATCACAGACGATCTGAAAATCAAACTGAGCTCGCCCACTGGTATTGGCCAGGAGCTGGATGTGCGTAAAGTGGGCCTGGAATACAGGATCTTTAGCGCCATCGATAACTTCAACTATGTGTTCCGCCCCGCGCCAGAAGAAAAAGAATACCTGGAGCAAACCAATCCGGTAGAAGAGAACGAAAGCGATGACTCCTGATCGCAAGTCATCTTCCGATCGCCGCAAATCGGGCTCCGGCAAAGATACCGGAAGCAAGAAGTCTCGTGGCCCTGCCGCCAAGAAAGGCGCGACGTCATCGGGAAAGCGACGTACGGACGAACGAAATAGCAAAGCGGATGCAACGTATTCGCGCGCCAAAGATTCCGGGCGCAAGCCTGCCAGACCCGGGGCGCGGAGCACCGGTGCGCGCACCGGGGGCCGGACCTTTGAAAACCGATCTTCTGGATCGACCAGAGATCAGGGAAATCGCAGTGCACGGGATGGCGGTTTTGATTCCAGGCGAAGCGGCGGACGGAATTCGGGCAGCGCCGGTTCCGACCGATGGACGAATCGCCGAGATGCAGAACGGCCGGCGCGTCCTGGTTCTGATCGACCCCGCGGTAATCGGCACGACTCAGAAAGACCCAATCGTT
>JAGRNC010000168.1 GCA_020440935.1 Leptospiraceae bacterium
TTGCGCTGTTCTACCTGAAAGCGTAACCCCATCTCCGAAATCCAGGCAATATCGGAATAGGCAGCAATCCGACTGCCTTTTGCCGGATTTTGGATGGCAAGGCCCAGAACATAGCGACCTGCATCTTCGCCAGGATCCTGTTTTCCGTTTCGATTGGTATCGCGGACAGTGCCAAACGGAGAGTAGAGGAAAGGCTGGGCTTCGAACTTATCTTCTTTCTTCGCGACCGGAGCGCCATCGGGACCGGTGGGCGTCTCGCCCTGCGGCGCCGGCTGTGGATTTGCTTCCGTGCCGGGCTGCGGTTTTGCGTCAGGACCGTTTTCCGCGTTCGGTTGTCCGTCCGGGCTGGATTCTGTGTTAATGGCTGTGTTTTGTTCCGGCTTCGTTTGCTTCCGATCGAATTGCTCAAAGTAGCCGGTGCCTGCATAGATAATCGCCGCTTTTCCGCCTACGTTCAAGTTCTCGGTCATGCGATGCTGCTCAAATTGTTGCAGATAAAGCTCGCCTGGGCGCCGAGGGTTATTGCTTAGCAACTGACGCTGGTATTTGTACGGAATTGCAAGCCCTTCGAAAAGCCATTCGAAGGTTTCGGGCCCGGCCGGATCAATCAGCACCATGATCTTTCCGCCCTTGCGAGCATAGTCCAGCAATGCCTGGCGGGCTTCGTCGTTGTAGGGCGCGGTGGGACCGGCCAGCACCACAGCGTCGGCATCATCGGGAATGGGACCCGGCCAATCGGCGCCCGCGCCCAGGTCCCGCAATCGGTAATTGTAGTAACGAATCAATTCGCGGAATGTTTCCAGGGAATGGGGGTTTGCCGCAGCTTTTGGCAGAGAAATCCGCTCTCCATTGGCGGCCGGAAAATACACCATTCTGGGAGGCGAGGAGACCTGCAAGAGGGCACGCACAGATTCGCGCTCCAATCGCTCCATGTCCTTTTTGGTATATACGTAAACCCGACGATCGACGTAGGGATGGTCGTCCGATTCCACGTCTCCCTTCTTAAGCGCGCGAATGATGATGGTTCCGTTACCCACTGTACCGAACTCATCGCTGTCAAAATCGGCCAGATCGGCGTTGTGGAATTCCAGACTGATGTTTGAATTGATTCCTGGCAACTGCTCAAGCATAATGCGAACATCATCGGCGATGCGATATAGCTCGGGGATGGTGCTGCTCGTAGATTTATCACGAATGACTTGGTTGACCGGCAAGAATGCATGCACCTCCACCTTTCCATCGAGGCTGGCTATGATCTTTCGCGAATCTTCGCTATAGGAATAGTAACCTGGCGACATATCCAGCGATGGGTTGCGTTGCGATGCAAGATAGTTTAGCGCAGAAAATAGCGCCAGAGCCGCCAGCACTGCCAGCGATGCATGCATTGCGTTGCGCTCTCTGGATTTCTGCCCGGCCAGGCTGGCTCGAGAACTATACTCCAGGCCAAAAGATATGCGAACCAGCGCCGCTCCTACAAACGAAAACAAGAAAAGAATCAGCAAGAACAGTCGCATTCTTGCAGCAATGGAGTCCTCTTCGCCATGGATGGAATCACGGATCAGATAGAATACGACGGCAGCCAGAATCAAAGACCAGCAAAGGTAGAGCGTTTTCCAGCGACCCTCCAGCGTTGCATCGCCTGGCTTGGATAGAAGCAACGCCGGATCAGACACCAAAAGTAAGATTCCAATAGAGAATAGAAAGATACCTGTGGCGGAATTCAGATAATGATACGCCAAGAAGGTAGTGATGCCGCCGGCCAGAAGGGCCCAGCCGCCAATTCTTTTATAGATTTCTCGAAGATTCATATTAGTTGCCCCTCCATCTGCGCGACTCAAGAACCCTTACCGTAAAAAACAGGAAAAGCACGGCCAGGCCTCCAAAGAACAGGGTTCCCTGTAACGGAAGGATTCCTCGGGTAAATGGATTGAACTGATTGAATGCATGCATGTAGCTGAATATCTCGCGCGCGGGCGTTGGTAGCAGACCTGCCAGATAGCCACCGATATCGATAAAGATCAAGATTCCGGATGCGATGAGCAGCGAGATCAAGTGATTGTCGGTGAAGCTGGATGCGAAAATGCCCACGGCCGTGGCATACATTGCTACGAGCCAGAGACCGAGCAATCCGCTAAATGTCATGTACATCGGAGTCTCGGCGATCCAGTAGATATAAACAGCATCCAGAAACAATAGAAGCAGCCCAAGGATGGTGAAGTTCAGGAGGAATTTTCCAATGACCAACTCCAGATCCGAAATCGGCAGACTATAGAGCAACTCCAGAGTGCCCTGCTTTCTTTCATTTACGAAAGCCGACATGGCCAGGAAAATTCCTGCACCCAGAGTAAGTATATAGAAGATATAGAAAATGGCAGCGGTAACCTGCTCGTAGGTAGCCCGGCCAGTACTTGCCAGGATTCCCGAAAGCAGTCCGCCAGCAAAAACCAGAATTCCCAGACTTAGCGGAGGAAGGCTGGATCCAAAGAAGGAAGATAGCTCCTTTAAATACACCCAGTAGATTCTTTGCAGTGATGACTTCACACGCCCACCTCCACGCTTCCGGTGGTATGCTTCATAAATTCGCTCTCCAGATCGTTTTCCAGTTCTTTGCCCTGCAGGCTTGCGGCCAGCCTTCCCTGATGAAGAATAAGTACCCGATCGCAGGTACGACTCACTTCTGTTAGAATATGGCTGGATATTAGAATCGTATGCTGACCGGCCAGATCGCGAATTAAGTTCCGCACTTCTACGATCTGCCGCGGATCGAGCCCCGATACCGGCTCATCAAATATTAGAATAGGAGGGTTTCCGATCAACGCCTGGGCTATGCCCACTCGCTTACGAAATCCCAGGGAAAGATGGCGAATCAAAGACCGATGGGCAGGCTCGAGATTTGTTCGCTTCATGACGCGGTCAAATTCGGCCGGAAAATCGGATTCGGCGACTCCGCGCAACCGCGCTACAAAGTGCAAATAATCGCGCACAGTAAGCTCCAGATACAGAGGCGGCACTTCCGGCAGATAACCCAGTTTGCTGCGTATCTCCAGAGGTTGATCGGCCACATTCATTCCTTCCACTTCCAGGACTCCGTCGCTGGGGGTGAGAAATCCGGTGAGCAGCCGCAAACAGGTGGTCTTGCCCGCTCCATTCAGGCCCAGCAGGCCTACGACCTCTCCGGCCTGGATTTCAAAGCTCACATCTTGAAGTGCCGGAAAGTCTCCATAATACTTGGTAACTTGAGACAATCGGATAGGGGGGTGCATACTCCCTTTAACACCGAGTCGCCGGGCCTGGTGTCAAATGATTTCCAATGAACGATGCGGTGGAAAATGTGGTCAAAAGACTGCAAGCCCATGAATCCTTACAAATTCATCCGGAACAAGGCGCGGCGACTCCCCCTTTTTGCGCTTTCGCTACTGATTTCCCTGCTGGGCGCCGCTCCGCTGCATGCGGACGCCTATAGCGATGGGAGGCTGGCTTTTGCGCGGGGAGACTTTGACTCCGCCATGAGATTGCTGGAGCAATCCACGCGAAGCAGCCCGAATAACGGAAATGCTTATTTTTATATTGGACTAATCCACGAAAGAAAGGGCCGTAAACCCCAGGCAATCCAGGCCTACAAGCAGGGCGTTGCCCGGAGCATGGATGCCGATTTGCGCGAAAAAGCTCTGTGGAAAATCGTATTGTATTCGAAGTACGTAGGCGACTGGGGGGCGGTCTCGGCCTACAGCTCGCAATTCTTAAAATACAAGCACCATCCCGAGATGGCCAGGCTACAGGCAATGGCGGCAAACCAGGGCGGGTCGGCCTCGGCAGAGCTCATGCGCCTGGTTCAGAAAGGACAGAAGGCCGAAAAGGAAGGTAAACTTTCCGAAGCCATTGGATACTACGAAGAAGCCCTGGACGTGAACCCGGACGCCGAATCGGTACGATGGAATCTTGCCTCCCTGGCCATGAAGGCGAATCAATACAGTCGAGCGGTAAAACATCTTCAATACCTGGAGCGACGGGATTCGCAGTGGAAATATAATTACAAGCTTGGGGTATGCTACTACCAGCTCGGCAAATACCAGTCTGCTCTATCTGCCTTCGATCGGGCCGAAGCTCAGAACAAAAGCCCCTCCTCCAGTTTTCAGTATTTTTTACACATTGGCCGAGGACTTACCTACCTCGAGCTGGAAGATCTGTTGCGGGCAAAAACGCACCTGGATGCGGCCAGCACAAGAAAGGACACAGCTCTTCTGAACGGCGCTCTTGCACGATTGAATCTATTGCAGGGAAAAGAAGGCGATGCTCGCAAACGCATGTCCGCCGCTCTCAAAGAGGACCCCAACCAGGTAGATGCATTGTCTGTGGCATCGCTGCTGAGCTCCGATCCCGATCGATACGAGAAATACCTGGACTCACTCTATAAGAATACGGTATATCAGCCGCCTTATTACAATGCCGTAGTGTTTCAATATGTGCACGTTCTCACAGCGCGCAGCAAATATGACCGCGCACGCACCGTCCTCGAATCCCTGGATGAAACAGAAATGCAGGCAATAGAGGCTTTAAAATTCAATCCTGCCGATAGCTCCCATCGAGCCTTGATCCTTCCCGGCAGCGAAGCAGAATTAAAGGTTACTGCGGGGCTAAGTAGAAGCGAAGTAATGCAGGAAGAAATATCGATCTTTTTGCGCTTTGATTCCTCGGAACGCGGCCAAAAAGCGGCACAGGCCTACAATGCTGCGGCAGCCGAAAAAGCCAGCGCGGCTGCCCAGGGGCTACCATCCGAGCAAAAACCCCAGGCGCCCATCGCACTTCTACCTACCGAATTGCTTCGCAAAGATCCTGCTACATTTGAATACGTGGCTCGATTGGATTTGCTGGAAAGGTTGCTTTCCAGAGGCGATGAAAAGCGAGCCCTCACATTGTCTCGCTTCTGGGCCAAACGATCGCCCGACTTTTCGCGCGATGCAATGAGTCTGCCTGCAGTGAAAGATCGAATTACCACGTCCCCGGAATGGGCCGCTGCATTTGGACTGCCTTCCCCCGATGCGAAGCCCGACGATGGAACGAACCCAAACAGCGCCGATCCAACATTGCCTGGCCCAGAAGACAGCAATACCGCCCCTTAGAAACTGTGGACCGCTCCCCATCGGATTGGGAAATGTAAGCCCATGCAGGAATCCATACCCACCCCCGTTCTCCTCGGAGTTTTAAACATCACGGAAGATTCCTTTTCGGACGGCGGAAAATACCTGGATCCGCAGGCCATGCGAATGCGGATTCGCCATTTACTATCCACCGGCGCTGCGATACTGGATTTGGGAGCGGCCAGCAGCAATCCGAACGGCCAGGCTGTTGCTGCCGAAACGGAAATTGCAAGGCTTCAAAAAGGCCTGGATATCATCGCCGAAGAAAAAGAGAGCTCCGGTCAAAATATTGCCATCTCTGTGGACAGCTTTCATCCGGAGGTGCAACGCTTCGCGCTCCAGCGTGGCGTCGATTACTTGAACGATATTCATGGATTTCCAGATCCCGCACTCTATGACGAGCTGGCTGCCAGTAACTGCAAATTAATCGTAATGCATGCTGTGCAATCATCGGGCGTGGCGGATAAGCGCGATGTGGACCCGGCTTCCATTATAGATCGGATTCTTGGATTCTTTCAGGAACGCCTGGCGCAGCTGGAATCGGCCGGAGTGCGGCGAAATCGAATCATTCTGGATCCAGGTATGGGATTTTTTCTGGGTAGCAATGCAGACTGTTCTTTTTCGGCCATTGCCCATGTGGAGCTGATAAAGAGCGAATTCAATCTTCCGCTTCTCTATTCAGTTTCCAGAAAATCATTTCTGGGCGCTATAACCGGCCGCGAAGTGTCGGACCGCCAATCGGCTACCCTGGCGGCGGAGCTTTTTCTGGCATTGAAGGGCGTGGACTATATTCGCACGCATGAGCCAGCCCCGCTTATCGATGCATTAAAGGTCTGGAATGCTATTCAGCGCCAGCCAGGAGTTTGAGGATTTCCGGGCTGAAGTCCACAAAAGGATCCCTTCTTCGCATCATGTTTTCCACCGGACT
>JAGRNC010000016.1 GCA_020440935.1 Leptospiraceae bacterium
GTTGCATATTCGCCTTGAAGGATGTGCGAATTAGGCCCGGCTCAACGCCGCAAACCTGAATGCCCAGCGGAGCCAGTTCGAAACGCAATGCACGAGTGAATCCGGAAACGGCCCACTTCGAGCTGCAGTACGGAGTGCCTGTGGGTAAGGCCACGCGTCCCAGAATGGAGCTAACATTGAGAATGGAGCCCTTTCCCCGCTTCCGCATAGATGGAAGCACCAATCGCGTCATTTGCATAAGGCCAAATACGTTCGTTTCAAATTGCTGTCTGTAGTCCGAACCAGGAAGCTCTTCGAAGCAGCCATATTGTCCGTAGCCGGCATTGTTGATCAGTACATCCACCGGCCCTTCTTTTAGAATGCGGGCTACTGCAGTGGCTGCCTTCTTTTCGTCGGTTACATCAAAATTGATTATGGAAAAGGGCGGGGGCTCGGTGCTTCGCTCCTTCCACATTGCATTGAATTTTTTCTGATTTCTAATAATTCCGATTACCTGGTGGCCGCGATGGAAAAGTTCCAATGCTGTTTCCAATCCAATACCCGAGCCTGCGCCGGTAATCAGGATACGCCTGGAGTTCACTGCTTTGATGAAATTCCATCGCAAGGTCTCTGGTAAAGCCCAAAAATTTCAAATTCCACTTTACAGCAAAGCGGCCCATAAATTTCTTTCTAGACATTCGGGGGGCTTAGCTCAGCTGGGAGAGCGTCTGCCTTGCACGCAGAAGGTCACCGGTTCGATCCCGGTAGTCTCCAAATTTTACTTCCCAAAAGAACTACAGCAGGCTAAATGCAGGAAGCTTTATGAAAAAGGTCAAAAGGCTCCTGCAGGACCTGCTTTCCAGGTCTCTAAATACAGAACAGATCCACTACGTAGGTCGCGAGGTGGATCCATCTTTTGATCTTACCGAGGTATCTGGCTTCGGGGACCACATCGTAATTCCCAGGCAGGTGGCTGCACAGTGCGTCATCCAGTATTTTAGCGCCCGCGAAAGACTGATGGATTTCATCGCCCGCCTGGTGCTGCTGGAAGGCTACGGAGGTAGCGGAGGGATCATCAAGCTCAAGGGCATTGAGCCCATTTTGAATGAGATTCGCGAAAGCGGGTTTGTTCTGGATCGGGAAAAAGGCTCCTTTATTCGCGATCAGGCGCAGAGCAAGACCCAGGACTGGGGATTTCTAAAAGATGGCCAGGAATATCGCCTGGCATTCGCAAGCATCGACATTGTGGGTAGCTCCGAGCTCATTCGGACCAATGTTAAGGTAGATGTGGAAAGCACCATCCGATCTCTGCGTGATTTTGTTGGATCGCATGTAGAGTACAACAATGGACGGATCTGGTTCTGGTACGGCGATGGCGGCATGGCTGCATTCGTCGGAGATAGCTGCGTTCAAAGCGCCGCCATTGCCTGTCTGGGCATCCTGGCCTATTTACCGGTTTACAATATAACAAGAAACGCATTGCGCGAAGAGAATGACATTCGGTTGCGCATTGGAATCCATTATGGCTCGGTGGTTTATCAGTCCGACACATCGCGCATGCACAGCGATGACATGGAAAAAGCTTCCCGGCTCGAAGATCGGCACGGGGTGCCCAATGCAATCGTTGCAAGCGAAACAGCATTCAACTTACTGCCGGACGAGCTTCGCAAGTATTTTCAGCCATCGGGCTCCGCGGACTTCGGCGCCCTCTATCAGAATCTGGTGATTTGATTCAGGAGAATGGAATGGACCTCTTAATCATAGACCCGGATCAAGGAATACAGGAATACTATAGAAACACTCTCGAAGCGGAGTTTCGCGGAATCCAGGTAACCTTTGTGTCCACTTCCAAAGAGGCGGAACCTCTGCTGGGATCTCGAGATTTTGACCTAATCCTGACCGAGACCGACCTGGATACTCCATTTTTCCCTTTTCTCGATGGATTGGTGCGGGTAGGGCCTCCCGTTATCGTTGTAAGCCGCGACGAAACAGAACGATTGGCGGTGGAGTCCATCCGTTACGGCGCGATAGATTTTATTTCAAAAAAGAATCTTAAACTGGGCATCTTCAGTTCCATATTGGCAAGAGCCTTACTGGACGGACAGCGATGGAGCGAAATTCGTAAGTTCGCGGTCACAAAGCCGCCTTACCCAGAAGTAAGAAAGCATACTGATTTGATCCTTGCCTCCATCGATAAGGAGCGCGAAGAAAGGGATCGTCTGGAGGCCGCTCATAAGATGGCCGGCGGGATGAAGAATCTAAAGGAGGGTCAAACCTACGAGATTCTTTTTATGTATGCGAATATTCGATTCACGGAAGGCACCTATTCGCAGATGGATGACTGGCAGATGCAGCAGATCCTTACGCGATGGAAGAAGATCCTGAATCGAATCCCCGAATCGTACGGTGGTCAGGTATGGATACAAAAGAAGGACGCCATCGTCGCAGCATTTGACGGTCACGATATACTTCCGGGCTTTCTGGCCGCTCTGGAAATGAATGCCCGGGTTTATCTACTATCGGGGGAGTTGCCCATTGAGCGGGCCGGCATCAGTATTGCGCTTTGTTCTGGTCAGACTGTATATACCAGCGAGATGGGAAGTCTTGTTTCGGAAGCTCTCAATTTCTCCGCGCATCTGTCTATGCGCGATCAAGTGTTTCAGGGCATATTCATTCCTGGAGAAATCTACGAGCACCTAAATGGAAGAAGCCGCAAGTTTTTCTTCCGTGAGGATTCGGCCTTCGAAGGCCGAACGATCTATCGCTTTGAACGAATCGGATAAATGCGGCATACTCTGGAGCGCATCAGTTTATTATTCCCCGTCTGGGTTTGCATCTTTGTAGGCGGCGCCATCCTCTATCCTCCGCTGTTTACCTGGTTTTCCGGTGTTCTGATTCCACTGGGACTGGCCGGCATTATGCTGAGCATGGGAATGACTCTCTTGCCGCGTGATTTTGAGCGAATCGTCCGATTTCCTGTTCCCGTATTTTTGGGAGTATTGTTCCAGTATACTTTGATGCCTCTGCTTGGATATGCAGTGGGAACTGCGCTGGGTCTGGAGCCTGTATTGAAAGCTGGGCTTGTGCTGGTTGCCAGTTGTCCCGGAGGAACGGCTTCCAATGTGGTGACGTTTCTGGCCCGATCGAATGTCGCTTTATCGGTGACCATGACTGCCATTTCCACTTTGTTGTCGGCGCTCGCCACTCCCCTGGCCGTTAAACTTCTACTTTCGGGTTCCAGTATCGATGTATCGTTCTGGGCCCTTTTTCAATCCACGCTGGTTGTTGTGGTGCTACCTGTCGTCATTGGCGTGGCTTTGAATCGTGTCTTTGGTAGCAGTAGCTGGATGCACAAAGTGAAGCCCGGATTGCCGGCGCTGGCTGTACTTCTGATTTGTCTGATCGTTGCATCCGTAATCGGCAAAGATCGGGATCTGCTCCTGGAATCCGGACCAATTATCGTTCTGGCTACAGTATTACTCCATGCAGGAGGATTCTTGCTCGGGTATTGCTTCACAAAGGTAGTCCTTCGTTACAGGAAGGATTCGGAAGGCGTCGCTCGCACCATCTCTATTGAAGTGGGCATGCAGAATTCGGGTCTTGGAGTGGTGCTTGCGCGCAAGCATTTTCCGGCCGCGGGGGTGGCTCTTGCTCCGGCTGTATCCAGCGTTGTGCATTCCTTGATTGGAAGCGCACTTGCAGTGCTCTGGCGCAAAGTCTGGCCAGAAGAGCAGGGCACCGAAAGTTAGCCCGCGGTAACGCTCATCCCATCCACCAGAACGTACGGCGCTTTCGCTCCGCCCATGATTTCGTATTGTTCTGCGGTGGCAGCGACGAGCTCCTTGATTAGTTCAAAGAGATTCCCGGATACCATGATCTCCTGCACCGGATAGGCGATTTCTCCGTTTTCGATCCAGTAGGAGTTCTTGGCGACTCCAGAAAAATGCCCGGAGGAAGGATCCGCATTGCCGCTGAAGCGCTTTAAGAGTAAGCCACTTCCCATATTTCCAAGCAGCTGATCCAGGTCGGAATTTGCAATGGGCTCAAGACTGAGCCCCGTATTAAAGAATCCCACTCCAGGAGTAGAGGTAGCGCCCCCCGATGCATTGGCAGTGGGCTGGCAGGAACCGCGTGCTGCGCTGAAGAGATTTTGACCGATATGATTGAGCCTGCCATCCAGTACCAGGTCATGTCGGCGCGTAAGCAAACCCTCGCGGTCAAAGGGAGTGTATGCTTCCAGGCGCTCGAGGTTGGTGGGATCTTCAAATACGGAGAGTGCCGGATGGGCAATCATTTCGCCCAGCCGATCTTTCCAGGGGCTTGTGCCGTCTTGTTGACTCTTTCCCGAAGAATTCGAAGTTACAGTACCAATCAAAAATTGCCTCACGAGTGCCGGATGGAGAAGAACCTTGCCTTTGTAGCTTTTGCCCGCTCGGGGATGCAATGAACCGAGAACGCTATTTCGAAATCGCTCCATAGAGGCGGACAATCGGGCGGGAATATCGGAGGCTTTAAAAGCGGCCGCTCCGTCGTAATCGAAACTGGTGACCTCTTCGCCGTCGCGGGCCATACCCATGGCCGCCCAGTCAACGTAGATGCGGCTGTAGGTGCGGCTCAGTCCGTTGGTATTCATCAGAATTTTTGTGTCTCGGATCAGGGCCACTTCCACCCGGTCCAGGCGAATGCGCGGATCGGTACGCGCTTCTTCGATGACGCGTTCTGCAAGGCCGATGATTTCATGCTCGCGCATGT
Organism: Leptospiraceae bacterium; assembly: GCA_020440935.1. Classification (GTDB taxonomy): domain Bacteria; phylum Spirochaetota; class Leptospiria; order Leptospirales; family Leptonemataceae; genus UBA3465. The sequence goes on from JAGRNC010000016.1 coordinate 4,732, forward strand.
CCAATAGAGCTCCGTCTTGCTGCGAAAACTCCGAATCCGATGTATCCGTTGCCTCGGCAATGGAGTAGTGGGGCGACGGCGGAGAGAGATGTCCCATTTGAAAGGATTCTTCCACGGCAGCTTGAATTTTGGCCGGGTCAATGGAATTAGTACACACGAATCCTACGCGTCCGTCCTGAATAGAGCGCAGTCCAAGCCTGGAATCGGTGCCACTGGCGCTAACGGAGAAGTCGTCGCTTTCGAATACTACGCGCATCTCTTCCGATGCGCTACCCGCCACTTCCAGTGTACGTCCCCGGGCAGCCTGCAGGGCATGGTTTGCCTGCTCAGTAAGATTGGTCTGTAAATCTATGGCCTTCTGCATAAGTTCAGCTCTGGCTTCCGCCCACCAGTAGTTCGCACCTAATGTAAGGCCCGCCCGCATCAACCTTGGCTGGCTGCCCTTTGCCGCAATGCCCTGAGCCCAGGTCCCATCGAAAATCCGAGCTTACTGCATCTATGCTTTTCAGTACCGAAAAGGCGTTCCCGGAAACGGTAACTTTTTGCACAGTTTCGCCCAGTTTGCCATCGACGATGCGACGGACCCTGGAGGCTCCAAACATGAACTCGCCCGTAGCATCTGCCTGGCCGCCTTCCGGGCCATCGATGAAAAAACCGTCGTCGATACCCTGGATCATTTCGTTCAAATCGTCGCTACCCGGCGCGATATAGGTATTTCGCATGCGAATGAGTGGTTCGTCCGAAAATTCCCAGGCCCTGGCATTACCCGTGGGAGCTGTTTCGAATCGATGAGCGCTTTCGCGGTTGTGGAGATATCCTACTAATCGGCCGTTCTCGATAATCTTGGTGCGCTCTGTGAGTACGCCTTCATCATCCACAGGCATTTCTCCGCCCGCGTGGCGGGCATATTCGCTGGCTCCGCTGTCGCAGAGGTTTACGAGTTCCGATGCCACCATCTCTCCCAGTTTGCCCTGGGCCACCGATCCTGCCTGAACGAAATCGGCTTCCACTGTATGGCCAATGGCCTCATGGCTTAATAGGCCAACCATGCTTGGCGCCAGTATGACCTTCTTGCGGCCTCCGCTGGCCGCCGGCGCTTTGAGTAGGTCCAGTGCGCCGGAGGAAGCCGTTTCGATGAATCCTTCCAGCGACCTGTTCTGAAACATGCATTCCCAGCCCCCGGTGGCTCCCACAGAATCATAGCCCCGCGCGATCTTGCTTCCATCGTTTGCGTAGGCCAGAAACCGAAACTCGGGCCTCACAAGTCGAATCCAGCAGTCGCTACCATCTGTGTTGAATATGTACTTTTCCTCAAAAACCTCGGTATACTGACAGACCCCGGTTTCGATTCCTTTGGAGGACTTCCTTAAATTCTCTTCGCTAGAGCGGACCGTTTCAAATTTCTCCTCCAGATCCATCTTATCTAGTTCAAAGTACCCGGATAGAGTAAAGTCGCCCCGGGCCAGCCGATCGGTAGAACCAAGCTCTGCAGGCTGCTTTTTCCGAGGAGACATGGCGCGGGCCATATTGGTGGCCCTGCTGACAGCCTTCTCCAATCCGGCGCGGCTCAGATCGGAAGTGGAGGCAAAGCCCCAGGCCCCGTTTATTAGAACTCGAATTCCTGCCCCTTCGGTTTGCTTGTATGAATTTTCATTTAGTTCTCCCTTGCGTACACCCAGAGAACGGCTTCTTCTATTATGATAGCGAAATTCTAGATACCCGGGATGGCCAGAGGCGATATCACGAATCAGCCCATCCACGGGCAGCGAAGCAACACTCATGCAGGCAACATAAGAGGCCAGAGGACTGTCGGCAAGTGCATTCAGTCCAGAAACTGAATTGCTTCTTCGGCCGGGACCGGTCTTGAAATCAGGTATCCCTGGACGTATTCGCAATTCCGCTCTTGCAGAAATCGAAGTTGGCTTTCGGTTTCCACTCCTTCGGCCACTACCTCAAGGCCCAGACTCTTTCCCATGGCCAGGATGGCCGCCACAATGGCTCCATCATCTTTGTTTCCTGGAATATTCATTACGAAATCGCGGTCGATCTTTACAGCATCCACCGGAAATCGTTTTAAATAGGTCAGCGAAGAAAAGCCAGTGCCAAAGTCGTCGACGGCGATGCGCAGTCCCATAGCTCGAATTTCATTCAATTCCGCAATGGTATGCTCCGCATTTTCCAGGGCCACAGTTTCGGTGAATTCCATTTCCAGGAGTCCGGGGTCAAAGCTTGCCTGCTCTAACTCCTTGCGAAGAAAGGCGGCCACCTGTCGGGAACGAAATTGGCTGGGCGATAGATTGACAGCAATTCGGGCAGTCCGCCCCATCTGATGCCATGCGTTTAGCTGGTGAATCGCCTCTCTAATCGTCCATTCGCCCAGGTTTTGAATCAGGCCCGTTTCTTCGGCCACAGGAAGAAAGCGATCCGGAGTAATCAAACCCAGTTCGGGATGACGCCAGCGAATTAGCGCTTCAAATCCGTTAATTTTACCGCTCCGCAAATCCATTTGAGGTTGGTAGAATAGACAGAACTGGCCAGTCTCCAGGGCCTTTCGAAGCATTAGCTCCAGTTGCATCCGTTCTCTGCTTGCTTCGCTCAGTTCACGTCGGTATATCTCGAACACGGAACCGCCTTTTTGCTTCGAGCGCTGCAGTGCAGAGTGTGCATCCTGAATCAGGGATTCGGGACCTTCTTCGCGTAATTCGCTCAGAGCTACACCGGCCGAGAAATCGAGATAGATTTCTTCGCCGCAGCAATAGAAAGGCTTCTGCAGTGATTCTTTCAATCTGGATTCTACCGATTTCATTTCGTCGGCGGAGGCTACATTATCGATCAAAATCAGGAACTCATCGGATCCCGGGCGCGAAATTGTATCGCCCAGCTCAAGTGCATCGGTGAGGCGCGCAGCCATATTGCCCAGAAGAGTGTCTGCCGCTTGAATTCCGAAGCTCTCATTCAAACGGGCAAAGCGAACAATGTCGAGATAGATTAGAGCAAATCCTTTGGAATGATTGTTCTTAAAGCGCAGGTAGGCCTGCTCCAGACGGTCGGCGAAAAGCAGCCGATTGGGAAGTCCTGTAAGCGTATCGATGAGTCGGAAATCTGTAATGTCGGTTTGGGAGCCGGCCATTCGACGAATTTTGCCAGATTCGTCGCGCACCGATTCTCCGCGCACCAGCATCCATCGGTATTGTCCTTCGGGATGCTGAACCCTGTATTCCACACGAAATTGCCGGAGGTCTCCGGCCATGTGCTGTTCCATAAGTTGCAGAAACCCGGGTTTGTCATCGGGATGGAGTACATCGGCCCACTGCTGGAGATCGCCAGGAGGATCTTCTTCTTTTCCGATCATGGCCAAAAAGCGCGGCGAAAAGTATAGCCTTTCGTGTTGTACATCCCAGTCCCATATACCATCGTTGGAACCTCGTGCCGCCAGCGCGTATCGCTCTTCGCTTTCTTTGAGAGCCATCTCTATTCCATTGCGCTCGATGGAATGGCGAATAGACTTCTCCAGGAGCTCTGCATTGAGTTCTCCTTTGACCAGAAAATCCTGAGCTCCGGCCTGAACAGCCCTGAGCGCTACCGACCGGTCATCCAGCCCGGAAAGAATGACGATGGGAGTGTGCGGGCATCGTTGCCGCAGCTTTAGAAAGGTATCCAGTCCTTCGCTATCGGGAAGGAAGAGATCCAGCAATATGATGTCAAAACCCCTGCTGATCAGCTGCATGGCTTCGGCCAGACTGACTGCCATATCTATCTGGATGGTACCGATTTGCTCGAGTACCGCTCTTGCTGCTCGGGCGGCCACCGGATTATCTTCTACCAGGAGTAGCTGAATGGTATGGGAGTCTTCCATGGGGCGAACGAAAGCATTTCCACGGGGCATCATCGCCTTGTAAATTCAAATGCCTGCCGGACGGAATTTTGCGGCCAAATTGAGATGGGAAATCGTTTAGATTGCAGTAGTTCGGTAGAGCGTGGCTGAGCGGTGCCGGCTGGCCCGAATTGGGCCAGCGCGCCGTTGCAAGGGCGGGTCAATCGCCTCGAGCCCGTCCCTTTCTATTTTCTTACTTCGTCGTACCAATAGAGCCATTGGTTACGAGTATAGAATTCCTGGCCGGTCTTTTCCCGTAGCAGGGTATAGATCATGGTAGCGGATGTACTGGTGGTATCCGTCTCTCGAAGGGTATCGATCAGTATACCCACGACTTGCGGTTCCTTTCGGTAGCGCAAGGAGCGAATAGCGGCCTGCTTGAGCTTTTCATCTCCGGAATCTACCAGTTCTTTCAAGCGATCCAGGGCTTCGTCGCCGGGTATTTGACCAATAGCATCGATGGCCATGTACCTCGAAGATGTGTCCCTTTCTGCAATGTCTGTGAGAAACGACAGTGTGGAGGGATCCCGCATCATTCCGATGGCCTCCACCGAGATCATGGCCAGACGTTGGTCTCGGCTCTGCGCCGTCTTCATAAGGGCTGGAATGGCTTCCCGAGCTCCAAGAATCCCCAGCGACCAGGCAGCCCCATAGCGACCTTCCCCTTCGTCTTCCTTCAAAACCTCAAGGAGGACCGGTACGCTTTCCTTATCTCCCAGCCAGCCCAGCGAGCGAGCGATGGTTTCTCGGTCGGGTAATTCCTGATCTGCCAGAATCTTTTCGATAGGAAGCCTGGCGGGCTGGTATTTGCGTCTGCCAAGGGCGTAGGCAGCGGGGCCCACAGCATCGGGATACGCTCCATCGATGAGGCTTACCAGTTTTTCATTTAGCGAAGGATCCGCAATGGTTCCTATGATTTCGGCTGCCGCAAACCTGGTTTCCCGCCGTTCATTCTTTATTAACGGAAAGGACAGGGACGGAGCCCGGGGGTCTTCGGTATCGAGGATGGCCTGCAACGAATTTTCCCGGCCCTTAACAAAGTCTGCCTGCAGCGCTTTGATCAATATGGGCGTGGCGGGTCGATATTTAATCCTTCCCAGCGCCAGATAGGTGGCGGCCAGGTTGGGTCCATCATCCAGCGTACGGGCCAGTTGCAGCAAGACCGGTCCGGCCGGCTCGTAGCTAACCTTTCCCAGGGCCATGATGTAGGCTCGTTGTCTGTCTGCTTCGGATGCAGGGGTCTTTTGTAGGCCTGTTAGAATTTGCGGACCCACCGATCGTGCATTCATCTGTTCGAGGGCGGCTACAGCCTGTAGACGAATGGAATGGTTCTCGTCTCCCAGATAGGGGACCACAGCCGTTGCCGTGCTGGAAACCGATAATCGACTGAGCGCATCCAGCAGATAGGCGGGATTTTCGCCGCGTAGTGTACCCAATCGCTGTGCGATCAAGGGGGCGGCTCGCTTCTCGCCAAAATCGGCCAGCGCCAGGGCAGCCGTCTGACGTACAGCTGCATTATCATCTTTTTCGAATAGCTCGTACAGCGTGGGAATCACTTCTCTGTGATTCCCGTCCATTGCTGCAAGGATAGCAGTGGAGCGCTCCGACCAGGTTTTGGACTTGAGCGCTTCTTGCACTTGTTGCAGAGTCATGGTTTTTTCATAGGTTTGCCTGGGTTCTGGCATTGTGTGCGGCTTATCTGGCCCGCATTGGAACAACCAGGAAAACATGAAAACTAATATGCTGTATCGAACTGCCACAGATTTTCTGGGAATCACAGGCTACTTCTCCGGAATCTTCTCGAGTACATCTTTGTACTCCTGCAGTTCCTCCTGCCAGTTCTTTATATCTTTTGCGGCCTGTGCTTTTTGATCCGCATCCGGTTCGCCGTTTTCCAGGAAATACTGAATCAGTTCAATTCTGGATTCTACTTCGTGAATACGATAGTTGAAATAGGCGCGCTGCTCTTCCGGCTTGATGGGGCTCTCGGAAGGTGCATCCGGACCTTCTTCGCCAGGTTTGGCATTCTTTGCCTGAGCTTTAGAGCTAGCGATCCGACTTTCAATGGACGTAATGGTATCCAGGGTTTCCCGCTTGGCCTTTTCCTGTTCCTCGGTCAGTGGTGCTTTGAACTGATTCGGAATATAGAAATTGTCCGGATGTCTGGAGGCGAACTCCTTCCACTGGCGGGCAACCTCATCGCGGTCCGGTCGGGGAAGATATAGATCCGGCCATAGACGTCGAATCTCTTCGGCGGACATCTGCGGCGCCGGCGCATCGGGCCATTCAATGTCTGATGGGCCGCGATCAAATGATTCGCGGGGTGGGGCGCCGTCCGGTCCCTCCGCTACTTCGTTCTTACCGGGTGAGGCGAGTAGCCATATTACGGCTACCACCAGTACGGCTACTACTGCGATAATGATGTAAAGTCTCGATTTGGGCATGATTACCTCTAGTCAACATGGGATAGAGAATTGATCTTTCGTCAAAGATAAAAAAAGCCCGGCCACAGATTTGCGGCCGGGCCCCGATCAGACAATGGATAGCATCAAATGAAGATATTGATGATCCAGGAGATAGCCTGACCCAGGATGTTGTCGCTCAGGAATCTTTTCAGATCCACGGGATGTCTGTTCAGAGAGTCGTAATACCAGGCAGCATATTCATTCACTTTAGGAATGTTCACGCCGTATTGACGGTTGATATCTGAAATGAGCTCGTTTGCGAGAACGGAATGTCCGTAGCGGTTCGGGTGAACCCCATCCAGACCAAAAACGCCTGGTTTGTTAGGCAGTGGCCAGTTGGCGCCTGCATTACCGGGGCTGTATCCAGTGGAGGCCACGATGGGACGTCCGTTTTCCTTGATGTCATTGAAGATAGCTTCTGCATCTGTGAGCGCAAAATTGCGCGCAGCAGCCTGTCGGCGAAGCTCGTTGTTCACCATATGCAGGAAGTTAGTGATCGTTTGCACTTCGTTTGCATCCAGAACGTGATCCGGGCTGGAAACGCTGGTGCGATAGAATGCTTTCAGACCGGAATAGTTAGCTCGGCCTTTAGGATCATTGTATCGTTCCAGGTAATAGATCGCTGTGACATTGGGAACAGTAAAAATGCTTCCGCCTTTGATAGTTCCGATGTTGTCCAGACGACGCATTACTTCGGCCACATCGCGCTTGAAGCGGGCTTCATCCAGGCAATCCAGAGTAGTGCTCAGAGCAGTACAGAGGACGTGGTTTGCGCCTACTGATGCGAAAACGAACGATGGCTTAACTTTTTCCATGATCTGGATTTGCGTTCCAGCGTCGCGGAGACCAAAGCGGTGGAATTTGTCGGGTTCCTGGCAATCAGGGACTTGTACCCAACGATAAGTATACCAGTACCATTTTTTCCAGTACCAGTCCTTTTCCCATTTGGTAGCAGTAATGTCTTCGCATTTTCCGCTGGTTCGTAGCACAGAAGTATACTCTGCGCCAGTGATCCCTGCATGAGTGGGAAGGCTTACTGTGGATTCATTGCCGCCGATGATGGACGAAGCGAGGCAGAATACTCCGCAATCGCCTTTGAGTACGTCCTCAAGGTTGGCAAAGGGCCCTTTCAGGGCGTTGAATGTTACATTGGATCCTGCTTGTTTGGAAACAACAACAGGATAGGCCCAGGTCTGTGTCTTCTTCTCTACTGTAACTCCGTAAAAACCTTGCGACAGGGAATCTCCCATTACCGCCGGCTTACGAAATAGTTCTGACACAGTTTGGGCTGATAGTGAAGTGGCGCTTACCAATAAAGCAGCCAGAATAATTCGACCCAGTTTCATTTACACTCCTCCGTATAGGTACGCTCACTCGGATACCTCCTGTATCCTCGTTCCCGTGATCTCTCTGTGGTTCCTGCGGAACCGGCAAACATCGTGTTTGCATGAACGCTTCGCGTTTTCATCAGCTACGCCCGAACATTTATCCGAGCGCAACATCCATCCCCCAGGGAAATGCAGACATCCATCTGCAAAAAACGCAATGCGTTTATTTTTTTCCAACATCGGGAAAACCCGACACCGTGTCACATTATGAATAAGGCTTAGGAAGGGGCAAGAAAAAAATTACACCTTGTCAGTATTTGACTACACCCTCTGGACTAGGGGTTGAATTCGCAGATGAATTTGAGTAAGCTTCGGAAATCACGAACTCCGTTTAGTCGGTGGTGGGCATGGGTGTAGCCTGCGCCAATTTTGATGGTCCATCCGCCCTCCGGAATCGCCTGAAAGAGATGTTCGTCGGTGGTATCGTCTCCGGCTGCCAGGTAAAAATCAAAGCTCTTTCCCTGCATCTGGAGATAGGGAATGATATTTCCTTTGTGAACCCCCTGTACGCGGACTTCCACTACAGCTTTGCCGTCCAGAACGTCCAACCGCGCGCCGGAGAGAACATTCTTCAGGTGCATTACCAATTCTCTGGCCTGCCATTTTCCAAAGGTGGGGTCGCTGAGACGATAATGCCAGGCCAGCGCCGCTTCCTTTTTCTCCGTGAAGCTTCCGGGCGTTTTCAGATTAAACTGTTCGAAGATATCCTCTACGGCCTGAAGCCATTCGATCTCCTGGCTATCTGGGATCTGGCGGTCCCAGTCGCCGTCCACCATTCGAATCCAAAGTCCATGCTCGGCGGATATAATCACGGGATAACGGCCCATCCAATCCTGAATTTCCTGACGTTTCCTGCCGGTGACGATGGCAACGCTGGTGTCGGGTAAGGCCACCAGTCTTTCCATAATGTCTCGGAGTTCCTGATCCGGCGCCGCCGCCAGGGGCAGAGTTTGTAGCTCGGCCAGAGTGCCGTCGTAATCCAGGAGCAAGAGCCGCTCTTTACTGGCGGCGAATTCTTCTTTTAATTGTTGCCTCCTGGCGACCGTTAGCATTGTAACCGGGCTTCTGCGATCTGCGAATTCCTCGGCGCTGCGAATTAGATCGTCCAAAAAGGAGCGCGACCAGTAGTGCACGTTGTTCCGGCACACCCTTTCATACATAGCCGACATTCTGCGGGTGCATTCATCCTGGCCCAGCTCCAACGCCGTTTCCAGCGCATCGGAGATTTGGTCCCGATTCCAGGGGTTGATGATAATCGCCTCTCCCAGTTCAGAAGCGGCCCCTGCCAATTCACTCAAAATGAGCACGCCATGGTCCTTCTTTACCGATACATACTCTTTTGCCACCAGGTTCATACCGTCGAAGTACGGGGTTACCAGAGCAACGTCCGCCTCCTGGTAAAAAGCCGCCAATCGTCGGAATGGAAGCGATCGATACATGAACTGGATAGGCGAATCCGGAAGCGTTTCATGGGTTTCCACGATATCCATTACAATCACTTCCACCTGGTCTTTTAGATGACGATAATCCGGAATCTTGGTTCTGGAAGGTACAGCAACCTGCACGAGCACAACCTCCGCAGCCTTTTCCGGGTTTCTCTCCAGGAATTTCTTATAGGCGCTTAACCGTTCGGGGATGCCCTTCGTGTAATCCAGGCGATCGACGCTCAAGATCATCTTGCGCCCTTTCTTGATTTGACGGACGATGCGCAGGTCCTCTTCAAAATCGGGCTCGCTCATGGAAGCATCGATCTTCTTGGGATCAACTGAGATGGGAAAGGCGCCAATTTGTACGCTATGATCCTCGCGTTCGATGCGGTTGATCTCTGAATCGATGCCGAGAATATGCAGCAGGCTACTGCGAAAGTGCCGCAGTCCGCTATGCGTCTGAAAACCAATCAAATTGGCACCCAGAAGGCCCTTGAGCAATTCCTCTCTATAGGGCAGCGCTCGAAACATTTCCGAAGAGGGAAATGGAGTATGAAGAAAGAAGCCAATGCGCGCCTCCGGAATCTGTTCGCGCACCATGGAAGGAACGAGCATTAACTGGTAATCGTGAACCCATACAATATCGTCCGTTCTTCCCTCGCGTAGCTCTTGAACGATTCGATCGGCAAATACACGATTCACTTCGCGATAAACGCGATAATCCTTCTCATCGTAATCAATATGTGTGGGAAGATAGTGCAGAACGGGCCATAGAACCCGGTTTGAGAATCCGAAGTAATAACGATTCAGTTGCCTGCGAGTAAGAAATACTGCGGTTGCATTGTATTCTTTTTTTAGTTCGGAGGAAATAATCTCCGGCTGAATCATGGAAAGATCAACTTCGCCGGGCCAGCCTATCCATTGAAGCTCGTAACTATCGTTTAGTGCGCTCAGGGCGCTGGCAAGGCCGCCCGGAGATGGCTGAAAGTGAAAGGAGCGTTCTGTTACCTGAATGGCTACGGGAAGACGATTTGCGACGACGAGAATTCTATCTTTCATGCGACGCAATTAGTGGAGCATAGAATCCTGGCTCTGTCAATTGTCTTTCGGCGCGCTTTTCTCCGGAATCGGTTCGTAGTACAAATCGTCGAACCTACGGTACATCAATGATTTCCCATAGCGATCAATGAAATTTGCGCGGGCCATGGCGGCGTTTCGCTTATGTTCGCTGTATTTCTCTGCAAAATGCAGATTTCCTGTGGTCCAATCAAATACGAAGAATATATTCTCATCGCGAGCGGGCTGCAATACTGCTCGAAAGGCGCCATCGGAAAAAGCGCCTATAGGGGTGGGCGGTAAACCTACGCGTTTGTATGCATTGTAGCGCGATTGTAACTCTAGATCCTTAAAAAGCAAAAAAGGCCGATGATAACCCAGACCGTATTCCACAGTCGGGCAGCTTCCAAGTGCCTGTCTGGTATTTAGTCGATTTAGAAAAACGGAAGCCACTTGCTCGTAGTTCTTATTACTGGCT
>JAGRNC010000169.1 GCA_020440935.1 Leptospiraceae bacterium
CCCGCCATTTCCTTCCGCGGGATTTGTATTTCGGAGCCCGGGAAATGTAGAGCGATCATTCATCTGCGGTTGCCTTACTGGCTCGGCTTGCTCGGGCCCATCGATGGTGGTGAAATCGTAAGGCTCCACCGGAGGGTTTTTCTCCGGATCGGGCTGGCCTGTTGCAGCAGGCTGCGAATGATCACGATTGCCCCGGAGGTATTGCTCGTAGGGCATCACAAGAACGCGAACTTTGTCGCTAAGCGAATCTATGGCAGCGTAATCGCGAAGCTCGGGATAACGTCGCATCAAAGCGGCCATCTTTTCCAGCCGATCCAGATAAACTTCATTGAGGATCTGGCTGGCCTGCTTCTTGGCTCTTGCCTGATCAATGATACTAATTCGCTCCAGTCGATTATCCAGGAGATTCTGGCCTGCCTGCAGCGTTGCATTATACCGTGCTGCATCTGGAACATAGATGCGCTCTACGTAGATCTGATCGAATTGGATCCCTTCTCCGCTGAAATAGGCGTTCAGCTCCGATCGAAGCTCCTGGCGAACATATTCATTGAGACGATTCTCGAGGCCATTGAGCGCCGCCTCATTGGGTGCAAGTTCGCGCATTTTCTGTGCCCAGAAGGATCGCATGCGCAGGTCCAGGTATGGTTTTAGCTGCGACCAATCGGCTACGGGTAAGCTGAGAAATAGATTTCGGACGTGGTCGGCCTGTATCGAATAGCGGTAATGTGCATCCACCTGCACGGCAAAGCTGTCGTCCAGTCCAAGCAACTGTCCGGCCGGGAATTGATATACCCAGGGAAATTTCAGAAATCTGGGCTGCAGTTGAATCCTATGTAAGCGGATTCGATTGGGCACGGCCAGAGAAGGAACGAAGGACGTTTCGCCGGGCGCAATAATGCGATCCTGTAGGCCCTCTACACGATCTTCGATTAAGATGGTTTCGCGGTAACCGGCCGAAACGGTGCCTGCATAAAGCCAGGCCACGACCGATGCCAGCAGTATGCCCCAGAAAAGTGACCGAAAAAACCGGGCGGTCATTTAGCTTCTGAGGATTCCTCCTCTGCCTGAATCTGAATGGCCCGGGCCAGAATGATGGTAGAGATTGCATGCTTATAGACAAGACTTTGCTTACCATCGTTCTCAATAACGATTGTGAAGTTATCGAAGCTTACCACGCGGCCTTTCAGGGGTACCCCGTTCATAAGATAGATTGTGATCTCCATCTTTTCTTTGCGGGCGGAGTTCAGTACCATGTCCTGTATATTATTTTTATTTCCCATACAATGGTCACCTGAGGCGTTTCTGCAGGAGAATTATTCCGGTACGGCTCTGAGTCAATGAATAATTCCAGAGGCACCGAAAAGATTCCTGGCTAAGGCTTCCAGTTGCCCCGATGCCAGTCCTTCAACATGCTCCAGCGTTTCCTTCTGGAACCAGATCCTCTGTCTGCGCGCATACTGACGATGAGCAATCCATAATCGCTCTTTTAATGCTTCAATCGACAGGTTACCATTCAGGCATTCCAGCACTTCTTTGTATCCCAAAGTCTGCAATCCTGGACAAATGCCGTATTTTTGCGCACAATGACGGGCCTCCTCCAGAAGCCCCCGTTCAATCATTTGATCAACCCTGGAGTGCAGGCGCTTCCAGAGTATCTCTTCTCCGGGATGCAGGAATACTCCCTGGAATTCGAAGGGCCCCTCCGAATGCTCCTTTTCTTCCCACAGCTCCTGCATTGATTTTCCCGAGGACCATACGGCGATGAGAAATCGTTCCACTCGATAGGCATCGTTGGGATGGCATCGCCCCCGGGCCGGATGTTCGCCGGGTTGTGTTAGACTATCAGGGTCCAGTGTGCGTAATCTCTCCAGTCGTTGTTCATGGTCCATATTGCGAACCAGGGCTTCTTTTTCTGGATCTGTGTGCGACTGAAATGGACCCGTTCTTAACATTCGCAAGTAAAAGCCTGCGCCGCCTACCAGTATGGGAATATGGTTAGACCGGATTACAGATTCGATGGCGCGCAGGGCCGCCTGTCTATAGTCCATAGCAGTGAAGGATTCGTCCGGATCGATAATCCCCACCAGATGATGCGGAACCTTCTTTCGCAACGCAGCATCGGGAGCCGCTGTTCCAATCTCCAGTTCTCTGTAGATCTGTCGCGAATCTAGAGATATGACTTCAAATTCTTCGCCGAGTTCCTCCACCAGTTCTGTTTTTCCGGAGCCGGTGGCGCCGGCCAGCACAGGGATGGTGGGCTTCAGAGCGCTCCTTCCTGACGCAGAAGATCCTTGATCTTTTCGGAGCAGTTCTCGATGGAATCATTGGTTACCACATAATCGAACTGGTTGGCCTCTTCCAATTCGTGCAGTCCATCTTGCAGTCGAAGTCGAATGTCGCTTTCGGAATCTGTGCCGCGATGGCGCAATCGATCTTCCCATTGTTCTTTATCGGGCGGCATCAAAAAGATGCTCATAACGCGCTGGCCCAGACGCTCTTTAATATGGCGCCTACCCTGCACATCTATAATCAGTATGGCCGATTTACCCGAATCGAGGATGGCGCGCACCGAGCTTTCCGGAACGCCGTACAGATTGCCGTGCACGGTGGCATGTTCCAGAAATTCGCCATTTTCAATCTTTGATTGAAATACCTCACGATCCAGGAAAAGATAATCTTTGCCGTCCACTTCACCCGATCTCGGCTTGCGCGAAGTGGCAGTAATGGCCACTCTGAGCTCGGATGTACTCTCCAGCAAATGACGCACTACGGTATTTTTTCCGCCTCCGGATACCGATGATATTACGATTACTCTTGGTTCTTTCGCTTTCAAAGGAATAACTCCATTTCAGCCCGATTTCTGGTAAAGCACTCCTTCCGGTGTGGGCTTCGTCAAGAAAGGGGTATTGAGCATTTGCAGGCTTTCTGCATGACCAATAAAAAGATACCCACCTCCCTTGAGCATTTCATGAAATCGGTTTACTAACTTCTCCTGGTCTTCGCGGTTGAAGTAAATCATCACATTGCGGCAAAAAATGCAATGCATTCCCGCATGCCTCGCCTCGAACAGATTTTCCACCGAGAACTGAATTTTATCGCGAATGTCCGAACGCACCTGATAGGCATCTTTTCCTTCTATCTTGCGAAAGTAGCGACGCAGAATGCCCTCGGGTACGCGTTCGATCTTTCTACCAGTATAGATACCCTCCCGGGCAAATTCCACCACACGATTGGAAATGTCCGAACCTGCAATGGACCATTCGAAGAGCCCGTACGCTTTCATGGATTCGATCAATTCCATGGCAAGGTTGTAGGGTTCTTCGCCAGTGGAGCACCCTGCCGACCAGAAATTCAATTTCTCGCCCGGAAACCGCTTGAGAAGCTCGGGAAGGACATGTTTCTTGAGCGCATCAAAATTCTGCGTAGTGCGCCAGAAGTAGGATTCGTTTGTAGTAACCGCCTCCAGAAAGTGGACCATCTCCTGTACTGCGGTCTTTTCATCCGATATGAAATCGAAATACTGATCATAGCTTGAAAACTCCAGCGCGCGCAACCGCTTACGCAGGCGATTGGAAAGCAGAGTTATCTTATGGTCTTTTAGATGAATATGAGCTTTGTCGTGAATCAGCCGGGCAAACCGCTGGAATTGTGCCTGGGTTAGGTCGGGAATTTCTGAGAATTGGTTCATGTGCGTAGCTTGCGACTACGGCGACGATTCTCCGAGGGCCCCACCGGTAAATCCATAACGATGGAGACTTCAGAGGGGGGAAATCCGGTGGCACGAATAATATCCGGCGATTCAAATCCCATGGAGCCAAGTTCGCGAATTAAAACGGCTCTTGTTTCCGGAGTTGTGTCAAGCAGATTGATTCCGCTGGTTTCTACAAAGTCCTGCACCCGCCGAATCTGATTCTCCTTATATTCCTGAGAATTGGGCGGTGGGTCAAAAAGTTCAGATTGCGAGGGCGCCGGGGCCGTTCCGCTCCCCGACATTGGAGAGTAGCCATCCATATCGGAATCATTCCGATCCGGGTTGGCGCCCGACAACAGCACCTTTTCCGCGCTGGAAAAGGATGGATTCGAGTTTTCCAGGGAATCGGACGGTACGTAGTAATCGGATCGGGGTCGACCGGCGCTGGAGTCGGCAGGCTGTATGCGGCTCTGACCAGAGTCTTTTGGCTGCCGGTGGGCGGGGGCCCGATTCATTCGCTCCACTTCGCGATCGAACTCCGAATTGCGGGGTCTTTTCATCGGCTCTGATTCCGAATCGTCCTGCTGAAGCGCGCGAAAGGATTGGTTATCGATGCCCATGATGCGCCCCACTACGGAGCCAATCCGACCGAGCAAAGTCCTGGGCGCAGGCGATTCCTCGGTGTAGCCAGCGGCCGCTGTGGAAGCGCTATTTCTGGACGGAGAAGATCCCGACATGGAATCCCGCACACTGGAGCCCGAGTTGGTAACTTCCATGCGATCCTGGCGCATTTGCGCCAAAATCCGATCCACGTGCTTTCCCTCGCCGCCTGGAGAATCGTCGCGATTGGAATTGTAGTCCCCTTCCAGGCTCTGCAGATTGGACTGGGATTCGGAGCGATGCCAGGAAAGATCAGAGCTGTAGTCGGCAGATTGGCTGCCGCCTGCGCCCTGCCCGCGGTCATCTTGGTCCGGGCTGGAGGAATCGGGGATGGAGGGCGGTTCCACCGGATTTTTGGTCTTTCGTCTGGATCGCTTCAGATTCTTTTCGAATTCGGCATTTGCGGTCTCCAACCGCTGTACCATTTCTTCCGACTTTAATAGCAACCGATAAAAGGACTCGGTGCGTTCGTCCACCCGACTCATGGCCGTGTTGACATATTGAATGGTCATCTGCAGATTTTCATAGAATTGTCGAGGAACCCGATCCTTGCGCTCCTTTTCCAGGGCCATGCGAAATCGGACCGAGAATGCGACATAAACCAGAAATGAGATTAGAGCATTGACTGTTATGAGTATGGCTAATTCCATTTTTGTTCTCTAGTGGTTTGCTTTTGGCTGAGCCTATTGCGAGTGGCTCAGGCGATCTGGTCTATGAGGCCAGCATACCGAGGGGTAGTTTTTCCGCCCCATCCAAGGTTTTCATATACAGTGCTTTGCTCGTTGTCCAGTTCTCTTTTTTGGGACCTGGACCGCGCAGAGCTGGTTTGGCGCGCCTCATCCCGCCTTACGGCTGGATTCTGGCTCTCCAGCGGAGCCTGATTTTGCATTACACGGGAGGCTGCCTGGATGGTCTCATCTCGGGCTCTGCCAAGATCCTGGACCTGCTTGTACGCGGTTGCTCCAATCTCTTCCGATTGGGTACGTGCGTACTCCGGAAGAGCATGAAAGGCAACCTGCATGTCCAGTGGCTTCAGCATTGTTCCGGTCCTATCGACGGCGGGAATACCTGGAGGTGGATTCTAGATCCTTTTCCAGCTTCCCAATTTTAACATAACCATTGTCATAGCTCAGTGTCACGCCATTATATGTGTCTGAAATATTTTGTGCCGCATTTCGAATGGTGACTACTACGCCGGGATGGAGCTCTTTTTCGGCATGAACCTTCCCTTCTGCTCCCAATTCTTCCATATGTTCGTCCAATCGGCCCAATTCTTCCTTCAACTCCTTGCTCTTTTCCTCATGCTCGGCCACCTGCTTCTCGTTTTCTTCCAGCTTGGCCTCCTGCTCTAAGCCAAAGCCTTCCGGATCGGCCTTTTTTTGTTTTTGTAGCGTAGCCAGAGTCTTCTGGCCTTTGCGTAATGAATCCTCCGCCTCCTGTAGCATCTTGGTAAGCTCCTCGTGCTGGGCAAGAATCCGGGGATCGGTTCCTACAGTGATTTCGGTGGCCGTATACGCCTGGGAGCCAATGGTACGGGCCCGCACTTCCCGCGTGGCTCGGATATTTCCGCCCACGATCTGCGCGCGACGACCATTACATACGATTTTGCCGCCCGCCTCCACGTTGCTGTGCAGGATACCCTCCTGCACAACCACATCGCCGGTAACCACAACCGTAGCATTCTGAATG
>JAGRNC010000170.1 GCA_020440935.1 Leptospiraceae bacterium
AGAAGTATTATACTCAATACTATCTAAATGACATATCGGTGCCCAAGGTGGGCGTGGAGTACAGGTGGAATGAGGCCTGGTCCTTTCGCCTTGGTTACATGCGGCGGCCCACGCCTTTACCAGATGACCTTCCGGAGGAAGTTAATTGGATGGATTCGGATCAGGTAAGTTACACTGCCGGGGTCAGTTATGCATTTATTCCGGATGGGGCTAGCAATCTAAAATCTCCCATTCAGATTGACCTATCTCTGGAAAGCCAGCAGCTAAAGGCACGAACCGAGCTAAAGGTGCATCCCACAGATAAGAACCCCATCTATGACTACGGTGGGTCTGCTTTTCATGCCGGACTGGCCATCTCGATTTTTTTATGAAATGTATGTTTGCTGCTTGTCTGTAAAGTAGTTTGGCGCTCCGTGGAGCTATGGAGCGCCGAATCATCCACGCCGATATGGATGCTTTCTACGCCTCGATTGAGGAATTGGACCATCCCCAGTGGGCAAGCCGACCTCTGGTGGTTGGTGCAGACCCCAGGGGCGGGAACGGTCGGGGCGTAGTATCCACCTGCAATTACAAAGCCAGAAAATTCGGCATTCGCTCTGCAATGCCGGTATCGCGGGCCTATCAACTCTGTCCGGATGCATTGTTTGTCCCGCCCCGGATGGATCGATACATGAGCATTTCCGGGCAGATTATGGATGTGTTTCGGCAATTCTCTCCCAGCATCGAACCGCTGAGCCTGGATGAGGCCTTTCTGGATTGTTCCGGCACCGATCGTCTATTCGGCGATTCGTTTGCTCTGGGAAAAGCCATCAAGCGGGCAGTGCTGGATCGCACCGGCCTGCGGGTCTCTATCGGCGTATCCAGCATCAAGTTCATCGCAAAGATTGCATCGGATTTAGAAAAGCCGGACGGTCTGGTGGTTGTGCAGCCAGGCACCGAGCTATCTTTCCTTAACCCCCTTCCGATTGAAAGGCTCTGGGGCGCTGGCCCGAGAACGTGCAAAATATTGAAAGAGGCAGGCATATATACCATAGGTCAGCTTGCAGAGAGGCCTCTGGACAGCCTTCCAGGCCAGGGGAAATCCAAAATCTGGACGCATTTACATCGGCTTTCGCATGCCCTGGACGATAGAGGGGTCGATCCGGAAAGGGAGCGAAAATCGGTGGCCGAGGAACGAACGTTCGCTGTAGACATTGAAGATGAGCAGCGCCTGGAACGCTGGCTGGTGGATCTGGCGGGAGAGCTGGCCTATCGACTCAGAAAGAATAGCTTTCTTGGTCGCACTGTAACTCTCAAGTACCGATTCTCTGGCTTCGAAACCCATACGCGGAGCAAGACCATTTCTTCGCCGGTACAAACAGAAATACAGCTGCGGACTCTGGCGCTGGAACTCTGGAAATCAGTGGATCGAAAAAATCGGGCGATTCGACTTCTTGGGATTTCGGTTTCGCACAGCGCCGATGCAAAGGTCGCCGAGGTTCAGCCAACCTTATTTCCTGTGTCTGAGCATGATGACGCGCCGGCCATAGCGGAGAAGGACGCAAAGCTTGAGTCTACCATTGACTCGGTGAATGCCCGCTTTGGCTTTAAAATGCGGCGCGGGCTTGGTCATGCGGATTACGGTGCGTAAAGAGACATGGTCAGTCCTATTGTGGCATAGTTCGTAGTGAGGTTCCGGGAAGAAAACTGATCCGAGTTTAGCGTACGGCCCAGGGAAGTGAGCTCCAGATTAATAGCAAGCTCTGAGCCAAGATAGAAATTTAGACCAAATGATCCTCCGTAAATGAGACCCCGGGCATTGCTCAGTTTGTTCTCGTAAACATAAGGATCTTGCAGAACATACTGGTGGGCGAACCCACTTGCGAAAGTTATGCCCGCGCGTAGCTTAAAATATGGATCAACTATGCTCCGTGGGTTAGGATGGAAGCTGACGAATCCCATCAGGCCACCTTCCGAATAGACTGTCTTACGATCCGGGTAGTCGAGAATTCGATTTCCGTTCGAGTCTGTCCAGGGAAGCAGTTCCTGTCTACGGGCATCGATTGCCGAAGCAAAAAGGCCGCCTCCCGCCCCAAATCGCTCCGAAAATGCCGACTCCAGTTCGGCCAGGACAATGCCTCTGGATTGATAATTGGCGTTGTAATATCGTGCGGGAAACCCAAAAATATCGGATGAAATTTCTCCTGTATAGACCCTGGCCCGCAGGTAGTCGTCGTATTGCTTTTCTGCATTAATAAAGCTGCCGCTGGGGGCTGACAATGCCGGGCCGAGCATGATGGAGAAGCTCATTCGCCCATCATAAAATCCGGTAATAGATGTAGCGCCGGAGGGAAGTACCGAGTGATACGAATCCGAATTGTCGCCGGATTGTTGCTTCTCGATCTCAGCCGGAGACTGGCTAAAGGCAGGGGTTGCTAATCCGATTGCTGCCGAGAAGACTATGATCCCGAGTGCAGTGTACCTCACCATACCCATTGGACGCAATTGCCGAAGAAAAGTTGCTGTATTCTTCGGAAGGATCGGATCTGGAGAAGCATTGAGTCTTAGAAATGCCATCCGTCCGGACAAGCGCTAGATTTCGATTTTCTCCATAGCCTGACTAATCTGGTTCGCAATTTCCTGGCCATGCTTGGAGCCCTGGGTTCCGTACAATGCACAGGCATCTTTTATGACTTTCAGATCCTTGAAATTCAGATCGGCGATCCCAAAGGACTTGCCATCTTTCATCTTTACAACTCGCATAGATTCATACTCAGGACTCAATCGCCACAGTCAAGTAGCCATATAGGGACAGGGTTCTAGCGGGCGAAATCAAGGACCAGGTCTGCAGGTATCGCAAGGCCCGTACCGGTGTTTGCTGCATATCCGTAAGCCGCGCGGTTAATTCCCACGAATGAGCCATCCAGGGTGAAAACCGGAGCGCCCGACATCCCGGGAAAGGTGACCCCCTGAATCTGAACGAAAGCAATCTTTCCATTGGATCCCATGATATCGGATCGGGAGGAATGCGAAACATATCCCTGAAAAAAGCTGTCGTGCAGACCAAATGCGGCGCCGTAGGCAAAAATATGGGTTCCAGGAGCTGGGTGCGGATTGGCTGCCGTAATCTCCGTTATGTCTTCGCTGTAATCACTTGCAGAAATCCGGAGCAATGCCAGGTCAGCCTCGGGGTCGGTGCGGACAACAGTGGCAGCAAGGAATTCTTTGCCGTCGAACGAAACCCGAATTTGATTCTCCCGCGCCTGAATAACGTGCAAGTTTGTAATCAGATCTGTGGCGTTTAACACCAGGGCTGTGCCCACGAATCGAGGAGCGCCGGAATAGGCAATGCTGGCCGTTCTCTGAAGGCTCTTGCTTGCTACCTCGGGGGGGACAGTGACAGGCAGTTGCACTTCATGGGAGCAACCGGCTAGCAGGAGGAAGATCAATCCTGCCAGAAAGAGGGGGAGCCAGTGGCCCCCCTTGTGGATTGGAATCAGGTGGTTGTACAAGTAACTTCTGATCCGCTGGTAGTGCATGTTGTAGTTTCGGTTACTCCATCATAGGATTTTACCACCGCGCCATTCACTTTCACAGTGCCGCTTAGAGTAGAGGAAACGGTGCTGGTCGTGCTGGTCACGGAAACTGTATATGTACCGCTCACATTTGTTTCAATGGTTGTCGTAGAGAACGCCGCGCTGGAACCATTTACAGTGACACCTTTGTTCGTCACAACGCTGGTAGTAACACTTCCAATGGTAATCGGGCTGCTTCCCGAGGTGGTAAGTGTTCCAGAATAGTCCAGGTTAACTCCGCCTGTTAACACAGCCGATTTATAACCACCCGTTGCATAATCCAGGTACGTTACTCCGCAGCTAGCAAAGGTCACATCGCCGCTCTCGCTGACCGTAAGACCAGAGGTGAAGTTCCCACTCAATTTTACCTTGAAACCGCTCATAGTCATGGTTCCGCCCCCAGTGCAGGTGGCAGTTCCAGAAATAGTCATGTCGCAATTATATGTCCCGGAACTATAAGTGCAGGAACCTCCACCACTGTTATTCGTCAGGACTGTGGGAATTACGGAAGGATTGAGATCCGTTCTGGCCAATAGAGAATCCGGCGAGGCGGTTTCTGCGAATGCGGTAGTATCCCCGGAAGTGACGGACGTGGTCACTGCTGTGCTGATGGCCGAGCTGACAGCCTGGGCCTGGGATGCTTGTTCCTGGCCATTTCCCGCGGCAGCGAGGGCCAGCAGGGCCAATGACTCGGCATTGTCGTCGTCCTTTTGCGTGCATGCGAAAGCAGTGAATAGTAACATTGAAGTCGCTAATGCCGCACAGAAGGTTGTTTTCTTCTTCATACTGTACTCCTAAATTTCGGAAATTTTCTGCATAGATGGCTATACCCATTTATTCCGTTTCTGTGGCGTACAGGAGGGAATGTTCTTTCGAATAGTCAATCAATAATGATAAAAAAATCGTACAAACTAGATCCTACGTAATCAACGATATATTACTGTGACTTGTTTTCAATGATTTTGGGTCGATGTCTTTGCGTTACGAATGCGAAAGGGGACGTTGCCCGGCGACAATATGTTCACAAAAATCTCCGTACCGGTTAAAAAAAGACAGGGGGCAGAGGCCCCCTGTCGTCGCACCAATCAGGAGTTGGTGCAGGAGAAATTCGAACCATCCAATGTACAGGTTGTGGTTTCCGTTGCGCCGGTGTAGGTCTTGACTGTAGCTCCATTCACTTGAACGGTACCGGTCAGAGTGCTACTTACAACGCTCTTCGCATTGGTGAATTCGACAATGCTGTACTGGCCAGAAATGTCTGTGACCACGGTAGACTGCGAGAAGCCAGCGTTGGCACCATCGATAGTCAGGCCTTTGTTGGTCACAACATTGGTTGTGGCCAGGGCCACAGTAAAAGTGGAGGAACCTGTAAGAGTCTGGGTTCCCGAATAGTCAATGCTTACGTCTCCGTTCAACGAAGGAGAAATGTAAGCTCCGGATGCATAATCCATGAACGTGGATACACAATTCGCAAAAGAGATATCGCCGCTCTGCGAAATGCTCATGCTGGTTGCGAAATTTCCGTTCATCTTGATCTGGACGCCATTGAGGGTTATCGTTCCTCCTCCAAGGCAGGCCGCAGTCCCTGTTACGACTACATCGCAAGTGTAGGTTCCAGCTGTAACTGTGCAGCTGCCACTGGATTTTCCGAGGGCGGTGGGCCACACAACGGGAGTGATGTGTTCGTAGGCCAGCATTTCTTCGGCCTTGTGCTGCTTGAGTAGCGCGATGTCACCGTTGACCGCTGCTGTCGTTACCGCCGAAGACACTGCATTGCTTACAGCATTTGCCTGCGATGCCTGCGTTTGACCTTGTCCGCTAAGGGCCAGGGCCAACAGGGCCAGTTGCGAGTTGTCGTCGTCTTTCTGCGTGCATGCGAATCCGAAGACTGCTGCCGAAATCGCCAGTGCGATGAGAATGGTGTTCTTTTGCATATCTTGCTCCTTGGCATTTGTTTGTCGATGCGAAAGGCGAGCATGCCCGAGCAATTAGCCTGCCTTTCGCAACAAGCAGGATTTCGCACGGAAGCATCCGTGGTTTGTCAAGCGAAAAAATAAAATGGACGCGTATCGCGCTTAAGTTTCGTAAATAGAAGCTTAGCGAATAGTGCGGTATTCCTGACGCAAAAAGAGAGTGCATTTGGTGTATTTTATTTTGTTGAACTGATGCGTAGCGAATCCCTGAATAATTGCACAGTGGCCCCTGCGAAAGAGCATTAAGATATTGCCTCATCGCTTCTGGATTTATGACGTGGGCGCAGATGGTTTGGTATTCGAGCGAATGCAATGTATAGCTCTTCCTGAGTTCCGTAGCGGTGAATGGGCGGCTGCTTGGGCGCATGGTCTGCCGCATTAGCTATGCGGTGAAGCAAATACTGAATTCATAGCATCCAATGAGGGTCGAAACGCTGTTAAAGAATACATATGTCATGAATGAGCAACGCCTGGGACTCTGGCGCTGCGTGTTCTTGAAAGACTGTGGTG
>JAGRNC010000171.1 GCA_020440935.1 Leptospiraceae bacterium
TGCTGGAATTCCCATGGCAGGACTGGTTACCATTTCGATAATCTTGAACGCTGTGGGTTTACCGCCGGAAGGAGTGGCCATCATCCTGACTGTGGACCGCGTTCTAGATATGTTCCGCACATCGGTAAACGTTTGGAGCGATTCATGCGGAGCGGCCGTGATTGCGCGCAGCGAAGGGGAACCAATCTATCAGTAGCTTCTGGAAAACAGGCAGCCCGGGGGCAAACTCCGGGGCAGGGAAAGCTTAAAGTAACAGCTTACCCAGCTGGTGGATCAGTAGACCGGCCACATAAGCCAGGCCCGTCATATAAACGAATGTAAATATCGCGTACTTCCAGGCGCCCAGCTCCTTTTGCACAACTACCAGAGTACTCATGCATTGCGCACATAGTGCAAAAAATACCATAAGTGTGATGGCATCCAGAGGATCGTATAGTTTTTGACCGGAAGAATCTGTGGCGCCCGCAAGAGTTAGTTTGAGCCCTTCTTCTTCATCGGCTGAATTATAAATGATGCCCAGAGTAGATACGATCACCTCGCGGGCCGGAAAAGCGCTCAGGATTCCCACAGTCAGTTTCCAGTCGAATCCCAGCGGAGCAAAGGCGGGCTGGATCAATTTGCCCGCCTGACCCAGAAAGCTACCTTCCAGACGATTGGATGCCAGAGTTCTTTCCATTTCGCCCTGAAGCGCATCCCTCTGGGTTTCGTTGGCCTCTTCGATTTTTTGCGCGTACTCCGCGCGGGTCGCATCCATTTGTGGATTCTCGGTGGGAAAATAGCTCAATGCCCAGATCAGTATACTAATGGCAAAGATGACCGTGCCCGCTCTAAGCACAAACTTACGCGCAGCCTCGTACACACGAATCAGAACGCTCTTTAACAACGGTAGTCGATAGGGTGGCATTTCCAGCACAAAGGGGGCGGGCGGAGTCTTCAGAAATCCACGGTTGAGCACAAAGGATACCGGAAGGGCCACAAACAAGCCAATAAAATGCATGATGAAGAGTGTAGCGCCGGCCACCAGAGCCCCGTATTCGGGTTCGATAAATGCTCCAATGAAGAGCACGTACACGGGCAGGCGAGCGGAGCAGGACATGAGCGGCGAAACGAGAATGGTAGCCTTCCTGGCGCGTTCATCGCCGATGACCCGGGCCGACATGATTCCAGGGATGGCGCAGGCAAAGCTGGATAGCAATGGAATAAAGGAGCGGCCGTTTAATCCGGTCCATCCCAGTAAGCGATCCATCATGAATGCTGTGCGTGCCAGGTAACCCGAGTCTTCCAGGATAGCGATAAATGCGAACAGGATCATGATTTGTGGTAAGAACACCAGAACCGATCCAACTCCGGCCAGAATTCCGTCCACTACCAGCGACTGAAGGATGGGAGATTGATCCAATCCATTTCCTACCAGGCCGCCGAGCATGGAAAAGAACCATTCAATTCCGTCCATGGCCGGAGCGGCCCAGGCATAGATGGATTGAAACACCACCGCCATAATAATTAGAAAAGAGGCAAATCCGGTAAAGCGGCCGGTGAGGAATCGATCCATCCGATCTTTCCAGGTTTCGGCTTTTGTGGCCGAGCGCTGCAAAGTCTGGCGGACCACATCGTTCGCCCATCGATATCGCGTTTGCGTTAAAGCCGATGGGCGATGCACGCCAGCTTTCTTTAGTTCGGCAATGCTATCTTCGGCCAGCTCCAGGATGGCCTCATTGGGTTGCCACTGTCGTTCGTTCTCCGGAAAGTAGAGTAGCTGAATGGCTTCCTGGCGATTCAGGTCGTGGTGGCTGCGCGCCTGCGATAAAAATCGGTCGAGTACCTTCTCCACCTTGGGCTCGTATTGTAGATGCTTGCGTGGTCTGGGAGACTCGTTTACAAATTGATCCAGACGTTTTCGAAAAGCGGCCACAGACTCCGAGTCCCGGGCCACCACTGGAACCACCGGACAACCCAGGCTTTCTTCCAGCGCTGCAACATCCAGTTGCATTCCATAGGATTCTAAAAGGTCGGTCATGGTCAGTGCCACCAGCACCGGTACATCCAGCTCGCGGACCTGACTTAGAAGGTAAAGGTTTCGTTGAAGGTTTGTGGCATCGGCCACAAAAACGATGTGGCCGGGCCGATCCAGGCCTTCCATTCGATCTAATAGCACGCGGGCGGACACTCGTTCGTCGGGGGAGGCGGGACGGAGACTGTACAGCCCCGGAAGATCGATCAAGGAAAAGCTATGTTCATTTAGATCGGAAGCGGGCACGGTTCCGGTTTTCTTTTCTACCGTAACGCCAGGGTAATTACCGGTCTTCTGTCGCGCTCCGCAAAGTACATTGAAAAGGCTGGTTTTTCCCGTATTCGGATTACCCACCAGCGCTATGCGGACTGATCTTTTTTGTGCAGCGGGGGAGTTGGGGGTCATACTAGGATTCTTGCATTAAGATTCGTCGAGCCTGTTCGGCCCGGATACACATGGAAGAGTCCATTACTCGAACTTCCAGAGGATCGCCCAGAGGGGCTCGGCGTAGAACAGATACCGATTCTCCGGGTACAAATCCAAGTTCGGCCAGGCGAGAAAGAAATGGATCGGAGTCGTCGATGGATTGAATGATTCCGGACTGACCCGGCTTTAGTTCAGCGAGATTCATGGACGGAACACCCGCAGGAGCCAGCACAGGAGGAACTCTTTCGCGCCGATCGGAAAATGGAATAGATGCGCGAGCCCAGGTAGCCCGCCGCCAGAGATATAATGAATGCTACGATTGCCATTTCCCAGATATGCATAGAGTTACCCTCCCGATTAAAGTAGGACCAATCCATCGCCCCGTCAATTTTTTTTGAGAATCAGTCTCATATTCCAGAAAGCAAAAAGGCCGCATAGCGGCCTTCTGCACCAATCGCCTGCAAGAGCGACATTAACGTTTGGAGAACTGAGTTCCTCTCCGCGCTTTGCGCAGACCGTACTTCTTACGTTCCACCATTCGGGGATCCCGGGTCAGCAAACCAGCTTTCTTGAGCGGGTCTCTTACCTGCGGATTGTCCGATTGCAGGGCACGGGCAAGGGCCAGACGGACGGCTCCAGACTGCGAGCTTATTCCACCGCCGCGGACGTTCACTTTAATATTCAGAGCGCCTTCTTTGCCGGCCAATTTCAGGCCTTCGATGGCATGAATGCGCATCCGGGGAACCGTGAAGTAATCCTCAATGGGCTTTCCATTGACTGTGATGCTTCCCTGACCGTTCTCCATCTGCAGCCTGGCTACTGATGTTTTGCGTCGTCCGAGGTAGGTTTTTGTCTGTGTCGTTGCCATATTCGATTCTTTGCTCTATAATATCAGGTTCTATGGGCAGGAGTCCAGGGCTCGGGCTTCTGCGATTGATGGGGATGTTCTGTGCCGGAGTAGACTTTCAGGTTTCGGAACATCTTTCTTCCCAGGGATCCTTTAGGAAGCATACGCCGTACGGCCGCTTCAAGAACCGATACAGGATGCTTGTCCAGCTTCTCGCGTAGAGTGCTGGAAGTCAGACCGCCGGTATACCCTGAGTGTTTGTGGTAGATTTTTTGATCCATCTTCTTGCCGGTCACTCGGATTTGTTCGGCGTTTACCACAACGACGAAGTCTCCGATGTCCTGGTGAGTAGAGAAATCAACACGGTGTTTTCCACGCAGCCGGTAGGCAATTTGCGCGGCCAGGCGGCCCAGATTTTGTCCGGACGCATCCACCAGGATCCACTTTTTCTCCAGGTTTTTTTCCGCTGTCAGCGGAGTTCTCTGTGCAGGCAATAAATGGCTCATAAGGATCTGGACAGGATTTAGTCGCCCTTGAGGCGGTCAATCTCCTTTTCTAGTTTAACGCGAGTGCGTTTCATGTTTTTCACATCGTTCAACAGTGCGCCCAGCTCTTCTTTGAGGCTGCCCAGGCCGCCGCTGGATTGCGCGGCGGGGGGCTTTGGCGCCGGGGCAGAAGAAGTCTTTGCTGCGGTTGAGGGGGGCCCGGCCGCAGCTTTTTTGCTCGCCGGGGGCGCTTTTTTCGCCGGCTTCACCGCTGCATTGGCTGGCTTCGCGGGCATCTTGCCGGTGCCAGCATTGTCGCTGGCGGATACCGCATTGCCAGGCGCTGCCATGGACCGGGCTTCCATCTCCAGGCGAATGGCCAGTTTTTCGATAAGAGCTTCTTTTTGCTGCTGCAGTTCCCGAAGTCGGGCAACCAGTCCCTGCAGCTGTTTCAGTTGCTCTGCGCCAGCCTGAATTCGGGCATCGAGCAGCTTTACTCGCTGTCCGGCCCGCTTATGCTGCTCTTTCAGATCCTGGATGAGCCGCGCCCGCTCTTTTCGACGGCTTTGCACTTCTTTCTGAAGCTTTGCATTTGCATCTTCCAGCTGTCGCAGTTGATCCAGTATTCGCTGCAGATCTACTTTGCCGGCGCTATCGCTCGATTTCTTGTCTGTGGGTTTTTCGGATTTCTTTGCCAAGAGTGCCCCCTAAGATCCCAGATACTTATGCTTGGCCTTCACATGCTCCTGGAATGTCTTCGAGAAGTAATGCGATCCATCGGGCTTGAGCACGAAGAACAGGAAATCTCCTTCCGTGGGATGGAAGGCTGCCTTCAGAGCCGGTAAACCCGGATTGGAAATCGGACCAGGCGGAAGCCCGCCGTGTTCGTAGGTATTGTAGGGCGACGGAATCTTCAAATCCTTTTCATACAGTTTTTCCCGGGGTTTCGGAAGAAGGTACTGGATTGTGGCGCAGGATTCCAGTCGCATACCCTTATCCAGGCGATTCAAGAAGACTCGTGACATTTCTGGCAGTTCATCCTTTCGCGCAGCTTCGCGTTCAATAATGGAAGCAAGAATAACTCGTTTATGGAGTTCTTTGGGGCTCAGGTTTTCCGGAGGTTCGGCCTTCGAAAGCTCATCGAAGAATCTTTCCAGCATCGCCTCATGAATCTTTGCCAGCGGATAGCCATAGCTGATTGTGTAGGTTTCGGGAAACAGATACCCTTCGGTGCTGTCGGCCGGAATATTGTACTTCTTGAGAATGGCCGGATCGTGCGTCAGTTTCAGGAATTCTTCGGCGTTTTTGGCGAATCCTTTCTCGACCATCAGCTCGGCGATTTGGCGATTGTGCCAGCCTTCCGGGATGGTAAATTGCATCATCCGCACTTTCCCTTCCGTCAGGACGGAGGCGATGGTCTCGGTGCTCATGCCATCGTTTAGCTCATAGCTTCCGGCTTTCAATTCATCCTGCATTCCGGTGAGTCGCATATAGAGCTTGAAGTAGTCCGCCGAACGAATCAGTCCCTTCTTTTCCAGATCCGATGCTACGGTGTAGGCGCCCGAGCCATGCTTAAGATCGTAAATGGATTTGTTGGACCCGTCACCTGCTGCGCGCCCGGGGCTCAAAAACTGGATATACAGAAAGAGACCCATTCCAATGAATACGGCCGCTCCTGCCCAGTAGCGAATGTCGATCTTTTTCATCTATAGTCCTCTATAAATTGCCGGCGCTTTCCTGGCTGTGGTTTCCAGTTCTCTAATTTTCTTTGCCGCCCTCTGTTTCCTCATGCAAGTTTGGGAATTGCATGGTTGGCTCTTTCCCATCGCTGATTCCGTACGACTGTCTTACATTGGACGGTCGACTGATGAAATTACGATCCAATTCATAAATCTTGGCAAATTTGAGAAACGTAGAAAAGGCCGATGCCACTGCAATGGCAAATCCCGGAAAACCGTCCAGAAAGCCCCTTTTGAAGAGGTAAATCTCCCAGAACTTGCCCCAGGGTTTGTACAATACCGGTAGCCAGCTAAATCGGCGACCTTTTCTGAATCGTGTGAATGCTACGATGGAGCTGAACTTATTTACTGTATCCACCTGATGCGACAGGTCTTTGAAACTGAAATGGACTATATCTCCCTTTAGAGTTCCCCCAATACCGTCAATTTCTACAAAGTCGTGGGGATTCTCTCCCGCCCAGCGAGCATGACCTTTTCGAAACAACCGATACCTTCGTTGCGGATACCATCCGGAGTGTCGAATA